>CAMLFI010000421.1 GCA_946479225.1 uncultured Mucilaginibacter sp.
CCGAGCAAATAATGCAGGATCACGCTGAACCTGATAATTATATTGATATCGCACAACTTTCTAAACTGGAGCAGGTTACTTTGAAAGAGATTTTCAAGATCATTGCCAACTTTCAATCTAAGATCAAAGTTTCATTCACGGGCAGTTTGATGAACTAAATAAAAATAGATGGCATATCAATATGCTAAAATTATTAGCTTTGTGTATGACACCTAACCAAGCCTTACAAAAGTATTTTGGATACACCGATTTCCGGCATCGACAGGAAGAGATAATTGCGCACATATTAAACGGAAAGGACGTATTGGCGCTGATGCCTACGGGCGGCGGAAAATCCCTGTGTTACCAGTTGCCGGCGGTATTGCTTACAGGGTTAACCATTGTAATATCTCCCCTTATTGCCTTAATGAAAGATCAGGTGGACAGCCTGAAGATTAATGGCATACCCGCCGCTTTTTTAAATTCTTCTCAAAGCCCGGATGAACAGCGGCAGTTGATTGAAAAATTACGAAGCAATCAAATCAAGCTACTCTACCTGGCACCCGAGCGCCTGTTTAGTGGCGAAAACAAGCTTATTGAGTTTTTAAAGTCGCTGCCTGTGGTACAGATAGCCATTGATGAGGCGCATTGTATATCGCATTGGGGTCATGATTTTAGGCCGGAATATTTGATGCTGGCCGGGTTAAAACAGCATTTTCCGTCAGTACCAGTTATAGCACTTACCGCAACAGCTGATAAGCTTACGCAAAAGGATATTTTGGAGAAGTTGGATCTTAAAGATCCAGCCATATTTATATCCTCCTTTAACCGGGAAAACATCACCTACACGGTTGCCCCAAAACGCAACAGTTTTAAACAGTTACTAGCTTTTTTGGATGAGCGGAAAGATGAATCGGGTATTATCTATTGCCTTTCCCGTAAATCCACTGAGGCACTAGCCGCCGACCTGAAAGCTGAAGGTTTTTTAGCAGAAGCTTATCATGCCGGTTTGGATAATACAACCAAGGCGCGTAACCAGGAAGCATTCTTACGTGATGACGTGAGGATAATAGTGGCGACCATTGCGTTTGGCATGGGTATCAACAAATCAAACGTGCGTTATGTGGTGCACATAGACCTACCTAAAAACATTGAGGGTTATTACCAGGAAACCGGCCGTGCCGGGCGCGATGGGTTGCCATCAGCTGCGATGCTTTATTATTCGCCGGGTGATGCGCAAAAGCTAAAGGAATTTGCCAAAATTGAGAATAACCCCGAGCAGAGCCGCATTATGCTTAAAAAGTTGGATGACATGGTGCGCTATAGCGAGCTGCAAACCTGTAGAAGACAGTTTTTACTGCGATATTTTGATGAGCAAGCACCAGACGATTGCGGAGCATGCGATGTATGCCTCACTGAAGTAGAGCGCTTTGATGGTACGCTGATCGCTCAAAAGGCACTATCAGCTGTAGCCCGGTTAAAAGAAAGGTTTGGAGCAGGTTATGTTATAGAATTTTTAAGAGGATCTAAAAGTGAGAAGATACGTGAAGAACACAAACAGCTTAAAACGTACGGCATTGGTTCAGATATAAGCAAAGTAGATTGGCAGCGTTACATGCGCGAATTAGTTGCTACAGGTTATCTGCAGGCATCTGATGGTGAATACCCGGTGTTGCAGTTAACTGATAAAAGTGAAGCTGTATTGAAAGGAACGGAAAAGGTGCAATTCATCGCTTCTCAAGTAACCGAGGAACGAGAAGAATATATTGAGGTACCGTTTGAAGCTGATTTGATGAACGAGCTTAAAAGCGTTAGACGCGATATTGCTTTGAATGAGAATGTACCGCCTTACGTGATATTAGCCGACAGTACTTTATTGGAAATGGCTACTTATTTACCGCAAAGTTTGGATGAACTGCGGCTTATCTCAGGGTTTGGCGATATAAAATTAGCACGTTATGGCCGGGAGTTTTTAGCCCCGGTAAAAAGCTATAGCGCGCAAAAAGGGCTTTCATCCAAAATCGATCAAAAGAAAGCAAAACGGGAACGTAAACAGAGTTCCAACCGGACAGCAAGAAAGGGCGCAGGCACGCAAAGCGAAAGCTTTACACTATATAAGCAAGGTAAAACAGTTGCTGAGATAGCAGCTGATCGTGGTTTGGCTACTGCTACAATTGAAGGTCATTTAGCTTGTTTTATTGAACAGCGAGAATTGGAAATAACGGCCATTGTGAACCCTCAGAAAATACCATCTATACAGTATGTTATTGAAAAGTACGGCGACGATAAACTGTCACCGCTAAAAGAAGTTTTAGGTGAAAACTATAGCTACGGTGAGATAAAGTCGGTTGTTAGCTGGATGAGAGCGGGGAAACCGGAATATAAAAGTTAAGTATTAAAAGCCTATTTAAATAATAACCCTGCGCATTCGTCACACGCAGGGTTATATTATTATCGATATCACTCAATTGCTTATAATTCGCGTAACCAAACGTTGCGATAACTAATGGGCTCACTTTTATCGCCATGCGCCTGCAGCTTTATGGGTGCAGGCCCATGTTTTATATAGTCGTGCTTGCCAATGTAGTTGGTTTCGCCCTGCACCTCAAAATTGTTCTGTACCAGAACGCCGTTTAAAAAGGCCGTTACACGGGCCTTGGTTTTAACGGTGCCATCGGCATTAAATGTAGGGGCCGTCCAAACTATATCGTAAGCGTTCCACTCGCCTGCTTTGCGGGCAGGGTTGGCTAAAGGAACAACCTCTTTGTAGATACTGCCTACCATACCGTTTACATAGGTTTTGTTTTCGTTGTTGTACCCGTCAAGCACCTGTATCTCGTAACCACCGGCTTTGCCGTTAGTTGCTGCCAGGAAGATGCCGCTGTTTCCTCGTGATTGCCCTTCGCCGGTTATGTTGGCCGGGATGCGGTATTCAATATGCAACTGGTAATTAGTAAACGTCCGTTTTGTCTCCATGTCTCCCGCTGCCTTGTTGACTGTAAAAGCGCCATCGGCAAGGGTCCACTTCGCAGGTGTTTTACCACGTGAGGATACCCACTCGTCCAGGTTTTTTCCGTTAAACAATACAATGGCATCAGAAGGTGGCGCATCAAAGGCTTTAGGCGATTGTACCACTTTAGGCAGCGCTGCCTGTGGCGGGTATACTTCTGTTTCCTCGGGTTTGTTGGTAAGCGGTTTGCTTGGGTCCACTATCATCTGCGCTTGGGTGCTAACCACCAGGGCTAACATCGCTGCCG
>CAMLFI010000422.1 GCA_946479225.1 uncultured Mucilaginibacter sp.
CGGTGCGTTATATAGCTTATTTTCAATAAGTTATATCTAAAATGTGAAATTATATTATAAAATGCGAATATAGTATTGTTCCAACTGTTTCATCAGTTATAAGAAACACATTGATAACCAATTATTTGCGAAAAAATCTGTTTCACTTGTTTTTTCTGTTTCGCATATATTTTGGATCACCCCGATATTTTACATCTGATCTTCCTCTACCGTTACTTTTTCGCCGATCTGCTGGCGCCACATGGCGTAGTACAGGCCTTTTTGCAGCAACAATTCTGTATGTCCGCCTGATTCAATTATCCTGCCTTTTTCCAATACATAGATCCTGTCGGCATGCATAATGGTTGATAAGCGGTGCGCTATCAGAATAGTGATATGGTCATTATAAACCGAAACGTCTTTAATGGTCTCGGTTATCTCCTCCTCAGTAAGCGAATCAAGGGAAGAGGTGGCCTCATCAAACACCAACAGGTCCGGACGACGTAACAGCGCACGGGCTATAGAAAGACGCTGCTTTTCCCCTCCTGAAACCTTAACGCCACCCTCACCGATAACGGTATCCAAGCCGTTGCTGGCACGGGCCAACAGACCCTGACAAGCGGCGCGGTGCAACACCGTCATACATTCCTCGTCCGTCGCGTCAGGGCGCACAAACTTCAGGTTTTCGCGGATGGTACCTGAGAACAGCTGTGTATCCTGCGTTACAAAGCCAACACGCTCCCGCAGCTGGTCAAGATCTATCTCTTTACTCAATATGCCATTGTATAGAATATCACCTTCAAGCGGCTGATATAACCCAACAAGTAATTTTACCAATGTAGTCTTACCGGAACCAGACGGCCCAACAAAAGCAATAGTCTCGCCGGTGCTGGTTTCAAAGCTGATGTGATTAAGTGCGTTGCGATTAGCCGTTAAATGCTTGAAGCTTACGTTATCAAAGGTTAGCTTTTTGATTTTTTCAACCAGCACAGGCTTTTCAGGTTTGATATCAATAGGGGTGTTGATTATACGTTCAAAATTAGCCAGCGATACCTGGGCCTCGCGCCAGGATAGTATTACGTTACCTAGCTCCTGCAAAGGGTTAAATAAGAAGAATGAGTAGAATAAAAAGGTAAAGTACTGTCCCGGGGATATGGTATTCTTGAAGATAAGCAGTAATAGTACCACCACCATAACACTACGCACAAAGTTCACAGTAGTACCTTGTACAAAGCTCATGCTACGTACATATTTAACTTTGCGCAGTTCAAGGTCCAGTATTTTATAGGTGGTTTGATTAAGGCGTTCTATTTCTTGTTTAGCAAGTCCTAAACTCTTAACCAACTCTATATTTCTCAATGATTCGGTAGTTGAACCCGCCAACGCAGTGGTCTCGGCAACAATGCTCTTTTGTATCCTCTTGATGCGGCGGCTCATGGCCATGCTTACAAAGGTAATTACAGGTATAGCGGCAAAATACACCAGCGTTACCTGGTAGCTTACCTTGAAGGAATAGACGATCACGAAAATCATCCCCACAATACTTACAAATAGTATGCTGATGAATTGGGTAATGAACTTTTCGCTGTCAAGACGCACTTTTTGTAGTATGCCCAATGTTTCGCCGCTGCGCTGATCCTCAAATACCTGGTAAGGTAGTTCAAGCGAATGCCTTAATCCATCGGCATACATTTCCGCACCCACCTTTTGAGTTATAATATTGGTAAAGTAGTCCTGAAAGTTTTTAGCTATGCGCGATACCATGGCTACACCAATTGCATAGCCAACCAGTTTTAAAACAATGTTAAGGTATTCCCCGTAAAGTAGCTGCTCGCGTTTTTCAATAGCAAGGTCGACAATACGGCCGGTGATATATGGGTCAAGTAGTGAAAAGCCGATGTTAACGCCAGCTAACAAAAGGGCCAGCACAACCACCATCTGGTGTTTCTTGAGGTATGATAAAAGTATATTCATAATTTATATGTGCAAACATAAAAAAAGGGAACGGCTAAGTAGCTCATTCCCTTTTAATTTGACAATGTAGTTAAACTACACGGTCATGATATCTTTTTCCTTAGCATCAGATAGCTGATCTACTTTAATAATGAAAGCATCGGTTAGCTTTTGTATTTCGCCCTCGCCGGTTTTCATCTCATCTTCTGATACACCTTCTGATTTCAGCCTTCTGATTTTCTCGTTAGCATCTTTACGGATGTTACGGATAGCAATTTTACCGTTTTCGGCCTCGCCTTTTGCTTTTTTAACTAGGTCACGGCGGCGCTCTTCTGTTAACGGTGGTACATTAATGCGGATAATAATACCATCATTTTGTGGGTTGACACCCAGATTAGCCTCCATAATAGCTTTTTCTATCGGCACCAATAGCGATTTCTCCCATGGTTGTACCACAATAGTACGGGCATCAGGTGTGTTAACACTGCCCACCTGACTAAGTGGGGTAGGGGTTCCGTAATAGTCTACCACAATATCATCCAGCATAGATGGGCTGGCTTTGCCTGCACGTATCTTGTTTAGCTCGTTATCGGTATGGTCAATGGCCTTCTCCATAGAAGCCTTTGCGTCAGTTATCTGCTTTTTAATGAGTTCGCTCATTGTTGTTTTATTGAAAATTTCGTCAAAAATATGAATTTATGTTAGAGTCAAGAAACAAGAGTCAAGAATCAAGACAATTTAGCATAGATTTTCATCTGGGTTCTACAGTCTATTTCACTAACGTACCAATCTGTTCTCCGCTGGCTATCTTCATAAAGTTGCCCTCTTTGTTCATATCAAAAACTATAATAGGCAGCTTGTTTTCCTGGCAAAGGGTAATGGCGGTCATGTCCATTACGTTAAGGCCTTTATCATATACTTCCTGGAAACTTATTTCATCAAAGCGCGTTGCTGTTGGATCTTTTTCCGGGTCGGCAGTA
This sequence comes from uncultured Mucilaginibacter sp., assembly GCA_946479225.1. Next base: position 2,913 of record CAMLFI010000422.1, read on the forward strand.
TAAATGCCGTCAACACGGGTGCCTTTTAAAACTACGTCTGCCTTAATTTCAATAGCGCGTAATGATGCGGCGGTATCAGTAGTGAAATAAGGGTTACCGGTACCGGCACCAAATATTACAATTTTTCCCAGTTCAAGATGGTGCATAGCGCGACGGCGTATGTAAGGCTCGCAGATCTGCTCCATTTTAATTGCAGACTGCAGGCGGGTCTCAACCCCAACCGTCTCCAATGCATTTTGCAGCGCCATACAGTTTATTACTGTAGCCAACATGCCCATATAATCAGCCTGCGCACGTTCCATGCCCGACTTTTCTGCACTT
>CAMLFI010000423.1 GCA_946479225.1 uncultured Mucilaginibacter sp.
GTTTTTACGCGGAATAGAACTCTCTGTTTTTGTGCTGACCGATGGCAACAACTATAAAATTTTACCATCAGCCAAAGATTATAAACGCATTGGCGAAGGCGATACAGGTTTAAATACAGGTGGTATGGGCTCAGTTTCGCCGGTACCTTTTGCTGATGAGGCTTTTATTAAAAAGGTAGAAGACCGGGTTATCATTCCTACCATTGAGGGTTTGAAAAAAGACGGCATATCATACAAGGGCTTTATTTTCATCGGCCTGATGAATTGCGACGGCGACCCTTATATGATAGAATACAACTGCCGCATGGGCGACCCTGAAACTGAAAGTGTTTTACCACGTATTGAAACCGACTTTGTTGAACTATTAAAGGGGGTTGCTGAGGGTAATCTTCATGAGAAGGATTTGGTGCTATCAAATAAAGTTGCAGCTACCGTTGTTTGCGTTGCTGGAGGCTATCCCGGCGAGTATTTAAAGAACAAAGTAATATCGGGCATTGACAATGTTCGTGGATCGCATGTATTTCATGCCGGAACATCAACTAATGCAGACGGCGAAGTTATTGCTACCGGCGGTCGCGTGTTGGCCATTACTTCTTTACAGGATAACTTGTTTGATGCCTTGCAACAAGCCACTGCGGATGCAAGCCGGATCTATTACGACGGTGTTTATTTTAGGAAAGATATAGGGTTTGATCTGATATAGTAACACCGCTAAAAAAATAAAGCCCCTACTAAGCAGGGGCTTTATTTTTTTATAGGCCAAAGCCATACGCCACGCGCAATCCTATTACACCATCGCTATAATGGTTTCCGCTAAAGTTTTCGAAACGGGCTCCTACGTCCCATTTTTTTGTAGCATAACCTATGCCCGGCGACCATAAAAAGTGAGCCTTTCCGCCTCCTTCGGCCACCTCAAACGATGCACCAGCCTCTCCTGCCAAGTAAAAGTTACCACCTACAAAATATTTAAAACCCACTTTAACCGGGATAATGTCTGATTTGTATTTGGCAGTAAAACCCGGGAAGGTGCCACTTGCGGGGTAAGTAACCGTCTTGGGGAAAAAATGATAAATACCGCTGGTGAAGGTTAAGGCGAATTTATCAGACACGCCATACTGTAATCTTGGAGTTAACCCTAATCCGAAATTTGCAACGTCGGCAGTGTTACCCACCGGCAATAAGCCATCTACGCCGATGCCAAAGCGAAATTTGCTTGGTGGTACTGATTGTGCATTAACATTGCTGCTCACAAACAATGTTAACGCCACTAAAATTGTACTGAGTAGTTTTGATGTTTTGGTTTTCATGATATTTAGTTTTTGTTAAATAAAAAAACTAAACGGCGACTGCGATTTTTATGTATTGCAGTTTGTGTTAAGAAATGTTAAATGTAAAAACAGCTATTCCCGTGTAGCATTACATTACACCAAGGCGTAATAACATTTTGATTACTGTTATATAACTATTAATTTAGGTGAATCTAACTCAAGCCTAAATGAAACCTCTTTATCTTATTGCAATAGTCTTTTTATTAGCCGGATGCAATTTTAACACTATTGAAATTACGGGCACGGCACCGGGGATGAATGGAGGTGTTGTAACTATTACCGGCTTATCCGGCAAAACGTACTTTAAAGAGATCATCAAATCGGATAAGTTTTTAATTCCACGGCAACCGTTTCCTGCATATGGATACTTTACCTTGTCGGTATTGTCGGGTGACAGTTCCCGTGATTATGAGATCTACCTGGAAGCGGAAAAATACGCTATTGATATCCCACAAAATGAAGGGCAATATCTGAAAGTTAAAACCGACTCAAAAACTCAAAACAGCTTATCTGCTTATTATAATCTCGAAAACAGCGTCGCGGATAAGTTTCGCAGGGAAGATTCCGTATGGAACGCCATGCTTAAGGACCCCAATACCAAGCTCTTATCAGATGCTGAATATAACGTCATAGTAGATCACATTGCGGCAGGCCGCAAGCGGGCACAAGGTTTAACAATAGCCACAATAGATATGTTTATTAATAAATATTCAGAAAATGGCATCATCCCACACATCATCACTAATATAGATTACAAAGCCAACCCAGAGCCCTATTATATACTTTACAAAAAATTAAGCCCCGAAACACAAAACAGCAAGGAAGGAAAGCTGCTTGGCCAGGAGTTGCGGCAACTAAGTAAGGATTAACCGCCATTGGTTGATAACAAATCCGTTACGTACTAATAATTACATTAGTAAGGGCCCTGTCTCGCTTTTTTTTTGCGCTTCGTTTTGTACGTTTGCTTAATCGATTGCGTAATCAATAAAACAACAACCCATTATACTAAAATTTAACATGAACAAAAAACACAAACTCTTTTTGCCGGCTATGGCTTTTGTAGTTTTATCAGTACTACAAATAAGTGCCATCAGCGCTTTTGCGCAAGGGCCGGGTCCGGGTGGACCGGGCGCAGGCGGACCTGGGGGACCTGGTGGATTTGGGCGGGGCCCTGCCCTTCCGCCCATCCCATTGGCAGGCGATACCTCGCACAGCATAACCAGGTTCTTTACCCCATCAACCCCGATTAAAAAGGCACCTGATGCCAAGGGATTCATTCAGCGTTGGCTGGTGTTAGAGCCCGTTAAGAAAAGTGATAAAGGCAACAGCCAAATGAGCGAGGGCTACCTTAGAGAAAGCTTTGCTGCCAATAATTTTTCGCCGGATTTTAACGCCATCCCAAAAAATGGCGAAACGATAACAATAGGCAAACAGGACCTTAAATGGCGCGCGTTAGATAGCCGCGAGTTCAACTTTAATTTATATCATTTGAGCTATGCCACCAACACCACCCGCAACGGCGTGCTGTTTTGGCTGGTTACCGTTATAAATTGCACCGAAGAGATCAAAAACGTGCGCCTATCGGCGGGTCCTAACTCAGCGGGTATGTTTTGGGTGAATGGCAAAGATGTATTGGTTGTACCGGGTGATAAGGATGTTATTGCAGATCTGGCTACATCGCCGCTTTTAACGCTTAAAAAAGGAAAGAACATTGTTCGCGCGGGTATAATGAACGGACAAGGTATGGCAAACTTCTGCCTTCGCTTTTTGGATGCAAACGGTGCGCCGGTAAAAAACTTTACCACCACTTACGAATAATCAGTTAGTCCATTTAAAACATCATTTGAAACAGATTTATAATGAAAAGAATTAAATTGATCGGTCTGACTGCATTTTTAGTCGCAT
>CAMLFI010000424.1 GCA_946479225.1 uncultured Mucilaginibacter sp.
TGGCGGCTATCTTCGGCTGATAGCTTTTTTAGTTGCAGCGTGTTAAGCAGCTTATCATTAACATCATTAAAATGCTTTCCTATAATATCAGCGGCTTGGTCATGCGTTAAGGTTTTGCCTAAGGCCAGCCAGGCCATAAGTGGCGGTACAACCAGCCAGGCAATTAAGCCAAGGTTTAACAGAATGAAGCCGTAGAATAAAACACTGCGGAAAAGGGAGTCAAAATTGCCGAAGTACTCCGACAGCGTTATCACGATGTAAGCCGAAAACAGGCCCGCGCCTAAAAATATTAAGCCTCTTAAAAGGCTGTTAAGGTAATACCTTTTAATAAAGGTATTGATCTTATCTATCAGCAGGTCGTAATTTTCGTGGCTATTCATATCCCAAACATTAAATGTTTAAACTAAAAACTATACATAATATATTATGTAACAGACGCTTGATAACAAGGGTAAGCTAAATTATCAATAAATATTAACAATTTAACGCGATAACTAAACAATTAGCTACACTCTCAGCAATATTTTTACAATTGATTTTGTAAAAGTTGCTTAACAAACGCCATGTTTTAAAAACATAGACTAATACGAAAATTTGAACAAAACAAAGCCCTCCAAGTTGGAAGGCTTTATCGTTAACATAGGGTAGATAAATAGATTTTTGTAGGTAGATGTATATATTGATCAGGCGGCTTGTTGTTGTATGGCCGGCTGGTTATTGCTTTGTAAAGTTTTAGCCCGGAAAACTTTCAGGTCTTCCATTAACAGTTGCTTTAATTCGTTATCAAAACGTTTCAGTAATTTGCTGGTAGCGGGTTTGTTATAAGTTTTCATGGGTTGATTCTTTTTAGGTTAATTAATTTATTAAGCTACTGATAATTGCTCGGTGCGAATGGCTTTCATAAACACATTGCGCGCTCCTTTTATTGTTCTGATATCATTCATCAATATTGCTTTCAACTCGTTGTCAAAGCGGGCCACTAGTTTGCTTATTGCTGGTTTTCTGATGCTTTTCATAATCTATAGTTTAAATGTCTTTGTTTTCGGTTTCTTCTTTTTTTGGCTCCTCGGTTGAAAGGTTGTCCTTTCTGCGTTTGGCCTCTTTAAACTGACGTATCAGCTGCTCTTTGTCCCTGTCGTCAGATGTGTTTTCAGGAGCGCGGGGATTTTCCCACTCCTTTTCATCCGTACCCGGAGTTTTTACTTTAACTATCATTATTAGTTTATTAAGTAATGTGATATTACTATTTCCAATAAAGTGCCAAAATTCGACAGATTCGCTAAAAAAGCAAAAGGAATGCGCGGGAGCACGGCGGGGAAATGCCGGTAATATGCTGAAAAAAAGGGTGTTAACGCGGCGAAAATAATTAAAACAATCCTATGCCAATTGTATGCAAAAGCCGAAGAAGAGTGTTTAATAAAGTACTCACTACTATACAGTAGGCGTATCAGGCTGTAGTTTTTCCTGATTATTGAGGTGTAATAAAAGGGTTATTGCAGATACGATAATACCCAGTAAACATACGCCAGTCCATTGGTACCTGTACCATAGTTGTGTACCTAAAAAAGTACCCACGGCCCCGCCACCAAAGTACGATACCATATACACTGTATTGATGCGGTTGCGCGCCGCCGGGTTATTGGCAAATATGATGGTCTGGTTGCATAGATGCGTTCCCTGCAGGCCCATATCCATTAAAATAACGCCTATTATCAAGCCCACCATGCTGTAACCGGAGAAGTAGTAGATAACGAATGATAGTAATAGCGCGACGATGGTGATGGTAGCGATCTTGTAAGGGCTTTTTTTATCGGTTAAGCGGCCTATGTTGCTAACGGCCAGGGCACCAAAGGCACCGGCTAGTCCAAACAAGCCCGCGACATCGCTGCCCAGCCCAAAATTATCTTTTACTAAAAACGCAATGGTACTCCAAAACGCGCTGAAACAAGCAAAGCTCGATGCGCCCCTTAAAGCGGCTAACCGCAAATGCCTGTTATCTTTTATTAAACCGGTTATGGACAGCATTAAGTTTTTGTACGATCCTTTATAGGTGGGCTGTACTTCGGGCAGCAGGCGGTATACCAATATCCACATAACCAACATAAGGCCCGCTGCCACAAAGAAAACGCAGCGCCAGCCCCAGTGCGCGGCAATAAAACCACTTAAGGTACGCGATAGCAATATGCCTATTAATAATCCGCTTTGTACAAAGCCAATCTTCCTGCCACGTTCGCTGGGTTTGGCCAGGTGCGCCGTCATGGGAATTAGTAGCTGCGGTATTATGGAAGATGTGCCAATAAAAAGGCTCGCTATCAGCAATGCGTTAATGCCGGGTGCAAATGCAGCGAGTAACAGGGATATAATAATAAACCCGAAATCAATTATCATCATCCGCTTGCGCTTCAGCATATCCGCCATAGGCACTATAAACAATAGACCAATGGCATAACCCACTTGCGTAAACATGGCAACTTGCCCTGCCTTAGCGCTGGTAACGCCAAAGGTATGGGCTATATCGTCAAGCAGTGGTTGGTTATAGTAAATATTAGCAATTACCAGCCCTGTAGTAATGGTAATTGCCCATAATGTAAATGGCGTTAGGAGCGATCCCTCGTTTTCTGTTGATCCGGTCATCAATTTAAGGTGCAAATATGCAGGTTGTGGTTGTTAGCGTATGCAGCAAAAGTAAATTTTTATAAAAAAACATCAGGTAAAAATTGGCTAACTGAAAAATTATTAAAAAAAGTTTGTTGATGTGCGATGGAAAAAGACGTCAAAAACCGGCAAAAATCACCCAAAAGAGATAGAAAAGGATACAAATACAGTCCGATTGGTAGCGTTTTTACTAAAAACAGCAGGGTTTAAGCGGCAGAAGATACTGAAAAAAAATATTTTCAAATATTTACAGTGTAAAATGTGGAAAAACTATTTCGCGGAGCGAAAATTTAACAAATTCTTAACGTTTTGTGTCGTGTTTTGCGAATGTGATAGGCGGGCGTTGCGTTTTGACAAAAAAATTACAAAAAAAAATTTGCACATATTAAAACATAGTGTTACCTTTACACCATACAACAACGAGATAGTTAGAGCCGAAAGGCTAACACATAAAGAGTCTTCTCATAATTTAGGTTTATAATTGGTTTAGTAAAGGTCCCTGCCCATCAGGGGCCTTACTTGTTTTATAGGTTTTT
>CAMLFI010000425.1 GCA_946479225.1 uncultured Mucilaginibacter sp.
GGCCTGATCAATATCTCCAACCACAACCAGGTTAGTAGCCATAGGCGAATAATTGGCTTTATAATAGTTCTTCACATCATCAAGCGTTATAGCAGAAACACTTTCTACGGTACCGGTTGGCGATATCCCCATAAAGTTTCCCTCGCCGTATAGGGCCTTTAAAAATGCCACCTGCGACAAGGCAGATGCGTCTGTTTGCTGATTTTTGATCTGCTCCAAACGTTGTTTTTTTAACCGGTCAAAATCATCTTTATCAAATCGTGGGTGAAATAAACGCTCTTCAAGCAGCGCCAGGGTTGGGTCAAGGTTTTTGGTAAAGCTGTAAACGCTGACATACGCCCGCGACGCGTTGCTGCTAAAGGAGATTGACGAGCCCAACATACCTAAACGGGTACTTAACTCCTCGGCAGTATAATGCTCTGATGCCTCGCCTAACATTTGCGCTGTTAGTGATGCTATACCCGCTTTTCCGACAGGCTCAAGTAAATGCCCGCCCTTTGTTGAAAGCAATAGGGTAACAGCTGGTATCTCATCGCTTTTGGCACCCATTACGGTGATGCCGTTAGCTGTTTTGCTTTGCCAAAAAACAGGCAGCTTTACTACAGGGTTAGGTCCTGCCGCTGGTTGCTTTTTGCGGTTAAAATTATCCTTTGCTTTAACATATTTTAAGCCACTATATTCATCTTTTGGGGCTTTATAATTTGAAGCATCTACCTTATAATTATCGGCATGCGCTACTTCTTCGGGTTTGCCTTTTGGGTAAACGCTCAAAATAACAGCATGCTTGCCTTTAATATAGGTGTTAAACACCCGCATTACATCTGCTTTAGTAACGGATTGGTAGCGTTTCAGATCTTTTGGATAATAGTTGGCGTTGCCTGTTAAAGTTAGGTAACTGGCAAGGTTTGAAACTTTTCCGGATACACTGGCTAATTGGTTAACAATCTGCGCTTGCCGGGTGGCAATAATACGTTTGGCAACCTCATCGCTCACGCCTGTCTTTTCAAATTCATCAAAAGCATCACGCACTATTTTTTCCATCTCAGCCAATGAATGTCCCGGCGAAGGCACCACATCTATAGAAAACTCGCCCGCTAGTTCAGCGCAAGGGTGGTTTGCGTTGGCCAATAGCGATTTTTGTGGCTTTGTAAGATTTTTATATAGGATAGAATTTTTGCCCTGCCCCAATATCTCGGCCAGCACATCAAGCGGCACCTCATCAGGGTGATAAGCGGGCACCGTAGGGAAAGTCATCAAAAGGCGCGGAAAGCGCACATTATCCTCGTAAGATATATAACGGTCTGCAGTTAATACCGGAGCGGGCAACTTCATTGTGCTTACCGCCGGACCGCGTTTTATAGGGCCAAAGTATTTTTCGGCCAGTTTTACCACTTGTGCGGGCTTTACATCGCCCCCCACAGTAAGCACTGCATTGTTGGGTCCGTACCAGCGTAAAAAGAAATTTTTCAGATCGTTAACGTTGCCTTTATTCAAATCTTCAAGATAGCCAATAGTCATCCACGAATAAGGGTGGCCATATGGGTATAGGGCGGCCGATGTTTTTTCGCCCATTAAACCATACTGGCGGTTATCATAGTTTTGTCCACGCTCATTTTTCACTGTGGCACGCTGTATTTCAAATTTTTGTTGGGTAACAGCATCAAGTAAAAAACCCATACGGTCGGCTTCCAGCCATAGCATTTTTTCCAGTTGATTGTTGGGAACTGTTTCGTAGTAATTGGTACGATCACGGTTGGTGGTACCATTATTGGTACCGCCTGCTTCAGAGATGATCTTGAACAGTTCCTCATCGGCAACGTTATCCGATCCCTGGAACATCATGTGTTCAAAAAAATGCGCAAAGCCTGATTTGCCTATCTGTTCGCGCGCGGAGCCTACGTGATAGGTTACATCAACATGCACCAACGGATCCGAATGATCCTCGTGCACTATAACGGTTAATCCGTTTGGCAGTACGTATTTTTCGTAGGGAATAATTAGTTGGCCGGGTTTACGGGTTACTTTCTCTACTAATCTGGCTTGCGCGTGGGCACTAAGCGTAGTAATACAAAGTGCGGCAATACAACATAAAAAGTGTCTTGTTCTAAACATTGTGAAGGTAGTAAGGATAAATAAATGAACAGTTAATGGTTTGTGATAAAATTATGGAAAATTGAAGAACTAAACAATACGGTGGAACAAAACAATGTAGAAAGATTTACGCATTTATGCGGACTATTTTAAAATAAATAATTTATTACTTTGAAATACAAAGTACTTTTATTTATCTTTGTATTGAAATTAAAACAATCACATAATATTTTGAAATGAAAGAAGATATATCCTCACACTTAGACGATCCCGGTTATTTGGAAAAAGTCTACCGGGCAAACAAGACTTCCTTTAAGAGGACTTTTGACGCAATTTACCCCGAACTTAAAGGTAATCCGCTTGCTGATTTTTGGCACGAGAGGCTTAATTACGAAAGTGACGAGATTAGTTGGGGCGTACGCGGAGAATTGTTATTCGTTGTATTGACATCGCTGATAGCGGGCTTAATTGCCAAGCTTCCGCATTTCTTCGCTATAAAAGAAGAGTTCTTTTACCCACGTAATATCGGCTTTGTAGTTTTCCCTTTTGTTGCAGCTTATTTTGCCTGGAAGAATAAACTATCCGCCACCAAAATAGGCATGAGCGCCGCGGCAATGCTGGCCGGCCTGGTGTTTATTAATTTGTTGCCTGATGTTAAAACCAGCGATACGCTGATATTATCGTGCATCCACCTGGCTTTACTATTATGGTGTATTACGGGCTTTGTTTACGTTGGTGAGGCTTCAAACAATGTACAAAAACGATTAAGTTTCTTAAAATACAACGGGGACCTGATTGTGATGACCGCGTTAATACTTATAGCAGGTGGAATAATGAGCGCAATAACAGTGGGCTTGTTCTCGCTTATCGGTTTACGTATAGAGGAATTTTATTTTAAAAACGTGGCGGTATTCGGCCTTGCAGCTGCACCAATTGTAGGTACTTTCCTTACGCAGACCAATCCGCAACTGGTAGGTAAAGTATCCCCGGTAATTGCCCGTATTTTCAGTCCGTTGGTTGCTGTTATGTTAGTCGTTTATCTAATAGCAATAGTTTACTCAGGCAAAAATCCATATAACGACCGCGAATTCCTGTTA
>CAMLFI010000426.1 GCA_946479225.1 uncultured Mucilaginibacter sp.
TGCTATATGGCAAACAAACCGCTGATAGAGTTCACCGATAACGGCATTTACTGTGCACAGGGCAAGTTTTATATAGACCCATGGAAACCGGTTGATAATGCGGTTATAACCCACGCACACAGCGACCATGCAAGGTGGGGGAATAAGCGCTACCTGGCCCATCATTTATCCAGAGAAGTATTGCTTTACAGGCTCGGTGAAATTGATCTGCAAACCATAGAATATGGTGAGAAGATACTGAAGAATGGTGTAGAAATATCATTATACCCGGCGGGCCATGTAATTGGCTCGGCACAAGTGCGGGTTGAATATAAAGGCGAAGTTTGGGCAATATCCGGCGATTACAAAACCGAAGACGATGGTGTTTGCGCTCCTTTTGAACCTGTTAGATGCCATCACTTTATTTCGGAATGTACCTTTGGCATGCCGGTGTTTCAATGGAAGCCCCAGCAACAGCTGTTTGATGATGTAAACAAGTGGTGGCGCGGTAATGCTGAAAACAATATCGCTACGGTCCTCGTTGGCTATTCACTGGGCAAGGCGCAACGCATTCTGCAAAATCTCGACCTGTCTATTGGCAAGGTTTACACTCATGGGGTGATAGAAAATACTAACGAGGCATTGCGCCGCAACGGCATCATACTAAATGAAACGCACCGCATAACACCTGAAACTGCTAAAGAAGAAGTACGCAAAGGATTAATACTGGCACCGCCGTCATCAGTGGGTACGCCTTGGATGCGCAAATTTCAGCCGTACAGCTTTGGCTACTGTTCCGGGTGGATGGCTTTACGCGGAGCCAAGCGCCGCCGGGCGGCTGATCGCGGTTTTGTGCTGTCAGATCACGCCGACTGGAATGGCCTGATCAGCGCTATTGATGCTACAGGCTGCGAAAAGGTTTATCTTACTCACGGTTATACAGCACCGTTTGCCCGCTATTTAAGCGAGATCGGTTTTGACGCGCACGAGGTGCATACTTTATTTGGGGATGATGAATCGCCAAACGTCACGCCACAGGAAAGCGAAGAAGTAGCGGAAGAGATGGGAGGCGCTATATGAAAGCTTTCGCCCAACTCTTCCTTTCCTTAGATGAGACGAATAAAACTAACGAGAAGGTCAAAGTTTTAAAGGACTATTTGAACTGCGTGCCTGATTCGGATAAAATGCACATGCTGGCGCTTTTTACCGGGCGCAAACCTAAACGGGTGATCAATGCTACACAGATCCGAACATGGGCCAATGTCGTTACGGGCATCCCGGTTTGGTTGTTTGAGGAGAGTTACCATATTGTAGGCGACCTTGCCGAAACCATGGCTTTGCTGCTGCCTCAAAACACCGAAAGCAGCAGCGATAAAACCCTTACCGACTGGATGGCGGAGCTAAACACGCTTGGCAACAAAACCGAAGAAGAACGCAAGCTCTGGCTAACCGATGCCTGGGCCGTGTTGGACACACAGGAACGATTTGTATTCAATAAACTCCTCACGGGGAGCTTTAGGGTTGGAGTGTCGCAAAGTTTAGTGATAAAGGCGCTGGCAGACATTACCGGTTTGGATGCCGCCACGCTTACCCACCGTATTATGGGTAACTGGATGCCTGAGACCTATTCGTACGAGCAACTGACCCAAAAGGGCGATGCATCCGACGATGTATCCCGTCCCTACCCTTTCTTTCTGGCCTACCCTATACAGGAAACATCCGACAAGCAAAAATCAGCAGACGAACTAAAAGTAACCTTAGGCGAAGCCGATGATTGGCAAGCTGAATGGAAGTGGGATGGCATACGGGCGCAGCTAATAAAGCGCGATGAACAGATCTTTATCTGGAGTCGCGGAGAGGACCTGGCGACAGAGAAGTTCCCGGAATTGCATCCCTTCTTGAACGCCCTGCCTGACGGCACGGTGATAGATGGCGAGATCCTCAGTTTCAGGGATGGAACGCCTCTACCTTTCAACGTGCTGCAAACACGCATCGGCAGAAAGAATATCAGCAAAAAGATACTGGAGGAAAGTCCGGTTGCAGTAATAGCTTATGACTGTTTGGAGTATAACGGCGAGGACATAAGGTACAAAACACAATCAGAGCGGCGGACCTTGCTGGAAGGTCTACAGGCTGCTACCCCCCACGCTGAAGTATTCAGGATATCGGCACTCATCAACTTCAGCACCTGGGATGAGTTAGCAGAGATAAGAGTACAGTCTCGCGCCATGATAGCCGAGGGTATTATGCTTAAGCGTAAAAGCGCCACTTACCAGGTGGGCCGCCGCCGCGGCGATTGGTGGAAGTGGAAGATCGACCCGCTGTCTGTTGATGCTGTAATGGTTTACGCCCAAAAAGGCCACGGGCGACGGGCAGACCTTTACACCGACTACACCTTTGCTGTTTGGGATGGCGACAAGCTGGTGCCCTTTGCCAAGGCTTATTCGGGTCTGACAGATGCGGAGATCAACAAGGTGGATTACTTTGTAAAGCGCAATACACTTGAGAAGTTCGGGCCGGTGCGTACGGTTAAGCCGGAGCTAGTGTTCGAGATCGGTTTTGAGGGCATTAACCGCTCAACCAGGCATAAGTCCGGTATTGCCTTGCGGTTTCCACGGATACTGCGGTGGCGGCATGACAAACCTAAAGAAGAGGCCGATACGCTGGAGAATTTGAAAGCGTTGTTGGGCGATTGAAGGATTTCGAATGTCGAATTTTCAATTTCGGATTTATAAATTCTTCAATCAGCAACTTCACGCTCCACAATGTCAACCTCCGGATTACGCGGCTGCCAATACAGATAGTAATACGCCAAACACGCCACGCCCAACAAAAACGGAATAAGCGCCATTTGTTTATAAGTTACACCACTATAAACAGTCAAAGTGTCAATACCCAAAAACTCCGTGGACATCCAATAAGAATTAGCTAAGATCCACAGCGTAATGGCCAGGTTATGGGTAAGCTCGGCCACCATGTGGCGGGTGCGCCAGGCTATTATAATGGAGATGATCAGCGTGGGGAAGATCATCACAATACCTAAGGGTTTCCAAAGCAGGCACCAGCCAATATCCTTGAAGATCCAAAAAACAATGTGAAGATTTTCCATCTTCCGGTACTTAAGCGGGATAGTGTAAACAGACATGAAGCGAAAATAAATAAAAAATGGAAATGATGGCATTCATCCAATTACCGGCTGCAATTTGCA
>CAMLFI010000427.1 GCA_946479225.1 uncultured Mucilaginibacter sp.
GATGTTAAAGCCACTGGCCGACCTAACCACCTTAACAGATGAAGATTTTGTTGATTGGGGCCATGTTGAAGATTACGAAAAAGCAATTGGTGTTGGTGAGTGCGCTGGCGTTGTTATCGACCTTGTAGCTACATTATTGTTTGAGTCTGACGAAAAGTTGGAATGGGCAAATGAGTCGTTTAATGGCGGTGCCTGGGCAGATGCCATTTATCATTCCTACAACGTATTCATCAACTCGGCTAAGGCTTTGTTGTTAGATAAAGGCATCAATAGCAGTACTCAGATCGGTATTATCCGCGAGTTTGACACACAGTATGTAAATACCGGCGAAATGGAACTGGGTGGAAGTTTTAATGACCTGGTTTTAGAGATCAACAAAAACGAACCATCTGAAGAATTTGCTACGGCTTACAAAGCAAAAGCAACAGCATTTCTTGAAGCAGTTAAGATAAAAAGAGAAGCAGTACTGCAATCATAATGAATAATGGCGTCAGTTAACAACATCGGTCAGAATGAAGAAAATGCGGGAAATCAGTTATTTCCGGTATTTCTTAAGTTGAACGAGTTGCATACTGTGTTAATTGGTGCCGGTAACGTTGGTTTAGAAAAGCTAACAGCCATCCTAAATAATAGCAATAGTGCAACAGTTACAGTTATTGCCAGGGAGGTTTTAGCGGAAGTTTCGCACTTAAGTGAAAATTACGCAGGGGTTACTATCAGGCAAAAATCATTTGAGCCGGCAGATCTGGACGTAGCAGATATAGTTGTGGCAGCTACTGACGATGGTGAATTAAATAAGCAGATAAGGCAAGCCGCAAAGGCGCGCAAGCTGCTTATAAATGTTGCTGACAAACCGGAGTTATGTGATTTCTATTTAGGATCAATAGTAAAAAAAGGCGATCTGAAACTGGGTATCTCGACCAATGGCAAATCGCCAACAGTTGCAAAACGGATAAAGGAAGTGTTGAACACTGCTTTACCCGACGAGTTAGATATTACGTTACAGCAGTTAAATGACCTGCGAAACACCCTGACAGGCGACTTTGCATATAAGGTAAAGGAACTGAATAGGATAACCGCAGTGTTATCGAATAAAGATAGCGACCAATAAAAGCACATCCTTTATTGAATTACAGTAAAGGGCATTAATTTAGAGAGATTTATAAAGATGGATCTGTTTAGCGAAGAAATAAAATTATTAACGACGGGTTTAAATCCCGTTGAAGCATTAACAGCGTTGGCCAACCGGTTTCCGGGCAAGGTTATTTTTTCTACCAGCTTTGGTTGGGAAGATCAGGTAATCTCTCATATGATATTTGAAAACAATCTGGATATAAAGGTTTTTACATTGGAAACCGGCAGGTTGTTTCCTGAGACTTATTATGTGTGGAACCGCACAATGGAAAGATACGGCAAGCCCATACATGCTTACTATCCACAGCATGAATTGGTTGAGCAAATGGTAACAGCGAAAGGTCCCAGCAGCTTTTATGAATCGGTTGAAAATCGTAAGGAATGCTGCTATATCCGCAAAATAGAACCCCTTAAGCGTGCTCTGCAAGGTAACGATGTCTGGATAACCGGCATCAGAGCCGAGCAATCTGCCAACAGGCAGTTTATGGATAATGTGGAGTGGGATGAATCAAATAACGTTGTTAAGTATCACCCTATTTTTAGTTGGACACTTGATGAAGTGAAAGAATATGTGCGCCAGTACAATATCCCTTACAACCCCCTTCATGACAAAGGTTTCCCAAGCATTGGCTGCATGCCGTGCACACGTGCCGTTGCCGAAGGCGAAGATTTCCGCGCCGGACGTTGGTGGTGGGAAGACCAGTCTAAAAAAGAGTGTGGTCTGCACGAAGTAGCTAAACAAGACTAAATTCCCTGTGTAACATCTGTATAATAACGAGCTATCTATTAAAATAGTTGTTTGCTTATTGAAAGCCAATTATTTACTTTTAGCATAACCGATTATACAACATCATGCAGAAAAACAAATTAACCCTATCCGGCAGGCGGGAGTTTCTTGCCGGCGTTGGTGTGCTGGCAGGCGCGTCAATTATTACCGGCCTTCCCGGCATCAGCTTCGCTAAGAGCTTGGGAGCTGCCCCCGCTACCTTCACCGTAAAGCAAGTTATAGACATCGCCCTGAGCGAGACGCCCGGCCCACCACCGGCCAGGACCGTCGACCAAATACGGGCAGGCAGTCTAGACCAGCAGGTTACAGGTATTGTAACCACTACCTTCCCTGCTATCGAGGTTATCAATAAGGCCATTAAGGCGGGTGCCAACATGATCATCAGTCACGAGGCGGCGTTTTATAGTCTGGATGACAACGCTGCCCGAATGAAGGACGACGACATCATCAAATACAAAACCGAACTACTAGAGAAGAATAAGATAGCCGTCTGGCGTTTTCACGATAGCTGGCATGCCCACAAACCCGACGGTATAACCTGGGGTACTTTGGTTAAGCTGGGTTGGGAGAAATACTACAATCCGGCTACGCCTAAGATCATCACCCTGCCCACCCCTATTACTTTGCAGCAAGCCGTGGCGCTTACCAGGACAAAGTTGGGCGCGCCGCAGGTGCGTGTTATAGGCGACTTGAAAAAGCCCGTTAAAACCATCTATTTTACCTTAGGCTCCGTGCCAAGCGCGGAGGTTATTCACCTTATCCAGTCAGAGAAGCCTGATCTGATCATCAGCGGCGAATCTCGGGAGTGGGAAGTTGGTTTGCGGGTGCAGGATGGCGTTATGATGGGCCTTAATACCAAGCTCATTGTGCTGGGCCATGCCATTAGCGAGGAAGCGGGTATGGAGTACGCCGCCAACTGGCTGGCTCCCAAAGTGCAGGGCCTTAAAGTAACCCACATTGCCGCCGGCACTCCATTCAAATATGTTTAACATTTGATCAGCACTGAGATGGAAATCACAACTTACTATACGGAACCTAATGCTCCTGCCACTTTTACGGTGCAGGATGTAATAAAGCTTGCCCTGAGCGAGAACGAAACTATAAGGGTACAAACGGTTGACAAGCTGCGCTCGGGTAGCCCTGAGCAGGTGGTTACCGGCATTGTTACTACCATGTTCCCTACCATTGAGGTTATTAATAAGACCATTAAGGCCGGGGCCAACATGATAATCGCTCACGAAACGCCCTTTTTTAACAATAACG
>CAMLFI010000428.1 GCA_946479225.1 uncultured Mucilaginibacter sp.
TTTTGATCAATAATTATTGCAGGACTGAGATTTTCCATAACATCAGCGTCCGGCTGTCCAAAATGCGGAAGTCTGTGCCTGATAAAACTACTGAATGTTTCATTTAGCTGCCGTTGCGATTCTGCCGCTATGGTATCAAATAAAAGTGAAGACTTTCCTGATCCTGAAACACCTGTGAACATAGTGATCTTTTTTTTGGGTATGCTGACCGAAACGTTTTTGAGATTATTTTCCCTGGCCCCCTTTTACTACAATATAACCAGAAGCATCCATAAGTGCAGATATTAGTTAACAATGTTAATGGTTAACAATTATAACAAGTGCTTTGTTTTAGTGCTTATTAATACTAATATCCCCTAGCCTTGTCGACTAAATTTATTAACTTAGTTAACCAAAAAAGGACAATGAAGACGAAAAATAAGGCCGATGATTTTGAAGAAGCTTACACCAATCTGCAATGTTTGATCATAGCCCAGGTAAACAAATTTAGTACTGAAGGTTTAAGCGCAACACAATATCTTATACTAGATTATATTATCAGAAACGGCGAATGCACAACAAGCCAACTCGCTGCTGTTTTTCGGATCTCCTTGCCTGCCATCTCCAGACAAGTTAAAAAGCTAATTGGTGAAGGCTTTATTATACAAAGGCGCGCTGAGGTTGATCGCAGAAATTATTTTCACGCAGTAACACCAAAGGCTGTAGCACTGGTTAGTAAGGCAGAACGGTTAAGGAAAACAATGTCGTCGGAAATACAAGGTATTTTATCTACCGAAGAGAGAAAAGACTTTATTCATTTATGTGGCAAGATCGTTTCGGGCATAAAGTTGAAATAGTAAACCTTTAATCGCCCCAGCGATAGCTCTCGTTCTGCAATCCTGCCAAATCTATAATCCTGTCTACTACTGTTGCTGCAACCTGGGCAATTGTTTGTGGCTTACTATAGAACGATGGCATGGCCGGGCAGATAATGCCGCCTGCTTCTGTAACGGTAACCATATTTTTTAGGTGGATGAGATTTAGTGGCGTATCACGGGCAACCAATATCAGTTTCCTTCGTTCTTTAAGTATCACATCAGCAGCACGGGTTATCAGGTCGTCTGATGTTCCGGCAGCTATGCGGCCCAGGGTACCCATAGAGCATGGGATGACGATCATGGTATCAAACTTTGCTGAGCCTGATGCAAAGGGAGCCATAAAATCATTCTTAGCATAAAATTTATACGGCAGATTTTCGTAGCTATCGTTATCCAACTCAAATCGCCACACCTGCTTAGCATTGTCGCTCATCACCACGGCCACCTCTTGTATCTGTTCGCTTAATTGCGCAAGTTTTTTAAAAAGCAAGTCAGCATAAACAGACCCGCTTGCACCTGTAACAGCAACAACAAGCTTTTTTTTCATAACCGGTAAAGAATATGCAGGCAAAGATGGTGAAAGTTAGGGGCATAAAAAAGGGTCGAATAACTAGTACCCGACCCTACATCTACCTATGAAAAACATGCCCTTTAGAAGGGCACTACAA
This sequence comes from uncultured Mucilaginibacter sp., assembly GCA_946479225.1. The sequence continues at coordinate 1,526 of CAMLFI010000428.1, forward strand.
ATATAATAAGAGTTTTGTTTAATTTTTAATAATTATTTAAAATTAATTTAACGCTCTGGTAGGTTTTTATCTATAAGTGTCTGTATTATACCGTCAACCATACCAACGCTTGGCACGTAAATATGCTTAATCCCCCCCCATTTCATCACGGCCAGGTATATCTCGCTTGCCGGAATAATAACATCTGCCCTGTCCTGATTAAGGCCCAAAACATTGATTCGATCTTTAAGAGAAAATGACTCCAAATAGTTATACAACGATTTCAACTTGGCAAAGCTGAGCGGCTGTTTGTCTTTCTCATCAGACAACCGGTAAAGTTTGTTAATATTACCACCCGTGCCTATACCTGAAATTGATTTATGATGGCGGGTATGTTCGCGTAAAAACTCCCGCATATCGTTCCAGGTTTCTTCTGTGTCCTGGTTGTCTAATATCCTGATAGTACCGATATTGAACGACTGTGAAGCAACCAATGTACCTGCAGAAAATAGCGACAGCTCTGTACTGCCACCACCTACATCAATATACAGGTAGTTTTTAGTTTTGTCAATTTCTTGCTCAGCATGACTGGCGTATATTATTTTAGCTTCTACTTCGCCGTGGATTATTTCAAGGTCTATATTCGCTTCCTCCTTAATGCGTTTAACAACCTCGGCTCCATTCTTTGCCTCGCGCATTGCAGACGTGGCGCAGGCACGATAATCTACAACTTTATAAACGTCCATCAGGCTGCGAAACGCGTGCATGGTTTTAACAAGGTCATCGGCTTTCTTATCAGACAGGTGCTTGTTTAAAAAAGCGTCGTCTCCCAAACGCAGCGGCACACGGATAAGTGTGGTCTTTTTAAACGAAACAGACCCGTTGTTTTCAATAATGTCTGCAATAAGCAATCTTACTGCGTTTGAACCTATATCAATTCCTGCGTATCTCAACTTGCTGTGTTTTTAAGTTTCAAATAATTGTAGATGTCAATCTGTGCCCGGCACGGAATCTCCGATCGGGTTTTATGGTACTTATTGCTGTTATGGCTATTTATCTCGCGTGCTTTAGTGTTATCAGCCAGTTGAATATCGATTATATCCCGTATCTCTTTTTTAACAGCCTTGTCATATATCGGGAAACCTACTTCAACCCTGCTGTCGATATTTCTGCTCATAAAATCAGCCGATGTAAGGTAGATAAGCTCATCTCCCCCATTGCAAAAAATATGCACACGCGCATGCTCCAGGTATTTATCAACAATGCTTACCACCTCAATGTTCTCGCTGTAGCCTTTTACTCCCGGCACTAAACAACACATGCCGCGCACTATCATTTTGATCTTTACTCCTGCGTTACTTGCCTGGTACAGTTTGGTTATTAATTGCTCATCCGCAAGGCTGTTCATTTTCAATATCATATAAGCAGGCTTTTTGGCTTTAGCGTGCTTTATCTCATTATCTATAAGCTTATGGATAGCCGGTCTTGAATCAATTGGCGATACGATTAAATGTTTTAAGCCCTTTGGTAAAACACCTTTATTAAGGGCTTTAAAAACATTAGCCATATCCCCAGTTATTTTCTTATTGGCAGTAAGCAGGGTATGGTCAGCATAAATGCGGGCAGTTTTTTCATTATGGTTACCTGTTGAAAGGCAGCCGTAATACACAGTCTTATCCT
>CAMLFI010000429.1 GCA_946479225.1 uncultured Mucilaginibacter sp.
ATAATTAGCCGCAAATAGTTCGGGTAAACGGCTTTCCCAAAGGGCGTGTATTCCATCCTGATGGGTGAGCTGCCCATCGTAATTACTGTGCAGATGCAAGGGGACATGCGCGTCGGCAATATAATGTCCCAAATTAGCCGATGCAGTTAATATAGCTGTGGTATCATGTTGCTTAAAGGCATCCACCAACCTGTAATATTGCGACTGGATAGCCCATGGTACAGTGCCGTATTTATTCAAAGTATCTGCCGAAAATTTCTTTGCAGCGTCTCGCCAGCGGCGGGGTATTGTGGTAAAAGGCTTTTTGCCGTAGTGGTCGGCGTTCAGGAAGTGGTGCGGTGCCTCTGTAGAGTCTACGTAACGGCGTTTATCTGCGCTGATGGCATGATCGGTTATAAAACCAATATTAGCCTTGTAGAAGCCCGCCATGGCCTTAGGCAAAATAAAAACAGCCAGCCGGTTAATGCGGTAATGCGCAAAAAAGCCCCAGGAGGAGCATGTTAGTGTAAGCAGTAATGCCGCAATAAGTCGGGCAGTGCACTTCATTAAGGCTGGTTGTTGTTTGATGCTGAAAAATAGGCAGTTTCAACCTTTAAAACTAATTTAAAAAAGTCATTTGTTTTTAAATTAAAACGTCATATATTTGCAGTCCTTAAATAAGAACAGAAAGAATAGAGCTACAATGGCAAATCATAAATCATCATTAAAAAGGATCAGGTCAAACGCTGCGAAGCGTCTGCGTAATCGTTATCAGGCAAAAACCACCAGAAACGCTATCAAGAAATTAAGAACCAGCACCAGCAAAGCTGATGCAAGCGCTCTTTTATCTAAAGTGATCTCTATGCTTGACCGTTTAGCTAAAAAGAACGTTATTCACAAGAATAAAGCTTCTAACAATAAATCAAAGCTTACTAAATTCGTTAACGGATTAAGCTAATCATATTTTAAACTTTCGGGTTTAGAAAGCGATGGGTTGTATAACTCATCGCTTTTTTTGTACATTCAACTTGTGGAACCTTACCAGGAAAAAATAAGTATTAAAGCATGGGCCGAAGAGGACCGCCCGCGCGAAAAGCTAAGCAGCCAGGGCCGGAGGGCATTGACGGACGCTGAACTGATAGCCATTCTGATCGGTTCAGGTAGCCGTACCGAATCGGCAGTTGAACTAAGCAAACGCATTCTGCACCATTATGGTAACGATTTGAACAAGTTGGGCAAGGCATCGGTAACAGAATTATCCCGCTTTAAAGGCATCGGCGAAGCCAAAGCTATATCAATTATAGCCGCTTTAGAAATTGGTCGCCGCCGCAACGATACCGAAAGCAAAGAGCCTGATAAGATAAACAGTAGCAGGGATAGTTACAACGTAATGCGCAGGCACCTGATGGATCTGGGCCACGAAGAGTTTTGGATAATACTACTTAACCAGGGCGGCAAGGTTATATCAACTGAACTAATAAGCAAAGGCGGATTGACCGGTACCGTAGCCGACCCAAAGATAATTTTTAGCGTAGCCTTGCAGCACCAGGCGGTTTCCATTATACTAAGTCATAATCATCCATCGGGTACCTTAAGGCCTAGTCAGTTGGATATTGACCTTACTAAGAAAATTACGGCTGCCGGCCGTATGTTGGAGATCAATGTGTTGGATCATATCATATTTACGAATGAGGGCTTTTACAGCTTTGCTGATGAAGGGATTATGTGATATCGGATTTCGGATTTTCGATTTCGGATTTATATAATTTCGAATATTGAATTTTCAATTTCGAATTTGGTGGTGGTTTGTAATCTTGTCATTGACAAGGGTTTTCATAAATCGAAAATAATCGATAAATTTGCGCAATGGAACTGGATGCAAAGAAAGTGGAGCGGATATCAAAGGCGTTGGGCGATGCCTACCGTTTAAAGATAATGGAAATGGCTAAATGCCAGGAGGGGGGCGATTGGCTTAAATGCTCATGCGTTGCCGAAAATATTGAGCTGGCACAATCAACTATATCACATCACATCAGTCAGTTGGTGGATGCCGATCTGCTATTAACTGACAAGGATGGACGAAACGTACGTTATCGCATTAATAAGGACGTAATGGATGCCTACATAAAATATCTAAGCCTTTTAAGGGCGTAAAAAAAAATTTCAAATTATTAATCGAAATATTTCGATATATCAATTTAATGTATTTATATTTGCATCGGATTTAATGGAAACATTGTCTGATAAAATATCGAAAAATTTAAATATTTAAATAAATGAAAAAGTTAGAAAACAAAGTTACCGTAGTTACCGGTGGTAACAGCGGTATAGGTTTAGCGGCAGCCAAATTATATGCACAACAAGGCGCTAAAGTGGCAGTAACCGGCCGTAACAAAACAACACTTGATGCTGCCATAACAGAAATAGGAGAGGGAGCTATCGGTTTTATAAGTGATGTGTCTGACGTTGCCAGCATAGCTCCGGCCTATCAAAAAGTGGCCGAAGCCTTTGGTAAAATTGACGTTTTGGTGGTTAACGCGGGTGTTTATGCGGGTGCGCCGCTGGCCGATCTTACTGAAGAAATTTTTGATCAGGTAAGCGACATTAATTTTAAAGGCGCGTTCTTCTCAGTACAAAAGGCCCTGCCTTACCTGAATGATGGTGCTTCAATTATCATTACCTCATCGGCTGTAAGTAATAAAGCGTTTGGTGATGCGGCGGTTTACGCGGCTACCAAGGCGGCAACTACTTCATTGGCCAGGAGTTTGTCGCAATCATTGCTCGACAGGAAAATCCGCGTTAACGTGCTTTCTCCCGGCCCGGTTGAAACACCTATATTCGGTCGTAATGGTGCCAGTGTAGAAGAAGTTGACGGCATGAAAGCTTACATGGCTGAAATGACCCCTATAAAACGTATTGGTAATGTAGAGGAAATAGCCGAAGGCTACCTGTACCTGGCATCAGACGACTCGAAGTTTATGGTGGGCGGCGATTTGGTGTTGGACGGTGGTTTTAGCAGATTTTAATTTTCTGAGGTTAAAGCTGAAAGATTTTGATTTGAGGCGACTGTTTTTCGGTCGCCTCTTTTTGTGGGGGTTACTTTTTGTTGGTATAAGGTATTAATAATAAAAACCTTATCAGCCATGATCAAGCTATATTTACTTTATTTGCCTTT
>CAMLFI010000430.1 GCA_946479225.1 uncultured Mucilaginibacter sp.
GGTAACGAAGTCCTTTCAGACTGGTGCGCACAAACATTATATATATACATAAATATAGTAATAGTGCAAGCACACCGGCTTGAACGCCAATAATTATAAACTGGTTTTCGCCACCTATATTTTCTCCTAAACTGCCCGCCACGCGGCCCGAGGCACCTAAGCCTAAACCCAGCGGGTTTTCAATCATTGCATTTATACCTGTTAACCATTCAACTATGTGGCCAACGCTTGATGGATTACTAAAATCAATGGTGTTCATTAAAACTTCAACTAATCCGCTGTTGCGGGTGGTTTTATCGCTAAACAAATAAGCAATATATAATACCCCACAAATGGCCCCGGCATGAAACAGCCGCGTTATAATTTTATGCCGGGTAACTAAAGCGTAAACGTATATTATTAAAAAATAGGACAACAAAGGCGCACGCGACAGTGCAAAAATAATTGAAAGCAAACTGGCTCCAAGCGCCGTCATTCCTAGTTTGTTTATTCTGTATTTGTTTTCGTTGGTGGTATATAAAGCAAGTATTACTGATAATGCAAGCAAGGTGGCACCAGCGTGTTCCAAAGGATTGGCAAAAAAGCTGGCGAAGCGCCGATATCCACCCTCCGATTCAAAAGTTGTACTTAACCCAAACGAACCGCTCGGCTCAAAATTGAAAAAGTAAAACACATAATCAGCATAGCCGGTCATAGTTTGTAAATGCTGATTCATTATTATTTCGCCCAATAAAACAACTCCGGCAGCTATGGTAAGCATTACCAGGTAATTAAAATACTTGCTGATGAATACGTTTTGAGGATCCATTAGCCTACCGGTAAAATACACTACAATATAAAATGATGTACTTTTAAGAGCCAGCAGCCTTTGGATAAAACTTTGTTCGCCAATGGGCAGCAGAGCGTATATAAGCGTGAGCGCCAAAAACGAAAAAATTGCATAGTCGATCAAATGAAACCGGGGCCGGTATTTTAAACTGACGATGTTTAAGGTGAGCGTGCAAAGAATGAGCACCTCTTTAAAGTATTGAAAAACAGGTACCAACAGTTTAAGTCCGATCATATGCGCTACAGACATAGCCGTGGTATACATAGAAAGGCCCAGGATAATAAAAGTTAACACCCCGTCGCGCCGCCCTTTCAACACCTCTCTGAAAGCTACTATAAACGAAGCGGCAAAAATGACCGTAAAAACAAACATGCCTAGTTAAGATTGGTGTTATTGAAGTCAGTGGGCCAAATTAAGTGTTTTGGCGTGAAAAGCCCTTCCTTTAATCCTTTTATTAAATTCGATGCCTTCTCATTGCGGCCGCGGAGTTTAAAGTAAACAAACAATGATCCGTAATACAATGCATTACGCAAGCCGTATATGGGCAAAAAAACAATGTTGCCGTATTTGCGCAAAAACCATATATGGTTGCGGCTAACATAATAATGTATCACCGGACTTAACATTCCCTCTTTTTTTTGGGGTGATAATTTTGCTGATACGCCCGCCTCATGGTACATTTTAACCGATGGCAGGTAATGCAGTTCAAATCCATTGTCGCGAAGGCGGTAGGAGAGTTCCGCATCCTCAAAATACAAAAAGAATAATTTGTTGAACAAACCGCCTTTTTCTAGGGCGCTATTACGAAGTAAAGCGCAGCAGCCGGTAACCCACTTTGCTTGTTTAAAAGACGCGAGATCATTAGTGGTAGGCAGGTTGGTGGCAGAGCTTACCACACCCGTTATGGTGTTAAAACCACCCTTGCCGTTCCATATTTTACTTCTGTCGTGCATCCAATAAATGGCAGGCTGTACTGCAGCAGCTGCGGGGTAAAGGTCAAGATGCCTGCTCAATGCGGTTATAATATCTTCATCAACAAGTGTATCGGTATTAATAAGCAGCGAATAGGTATAGCCATTGTTAATGCTATAGATCAGCGCCCGGTTGTTTCCTTCCGCAAAACCCAGGTTGCTTTTGTTATCAATAAAAATAACATCCGGAAATTGTGCCTGTAAGGTTATTAATGAATGATCTGTAGAGCCATTATCTGCAACAATTATATCAAAAAGACGCCCGTCACAATATGTCTTTAACGAGTTAATGCACGTCGCGGTGTATACGGGCGTGTTCCAGTTCAACAAAATAACTGCAACCGGTTTAGGCATTTTGAATATTTGTTGTTTTTTTAATTACATACTCATACATCAGCCAGGCCGATCCCTCCATAAATATTGTGAAAGCGCCTATCAGGTATATATTTTCGCTATAGGCTGATAGGTAAGCAATTGTCACGGCAATTACCACAAGCACTATAGCAATATTGAAAATGGCACGTCGTTTTTGCTTTAACATCAGATCAAGCATACTAAAAACATTGAAGGCCGTTAGTATGGGTACCAAAGCCATTATTCTCAATATCAGCACGGCATAAGCATTGGGTTCTTCGCACAGTATTGGGTAAATAACAAAATCAGCCATTGCAAAAATAACAACCGCTCCGCCAAATGCCACTATTGAAAAAATCTTCTTCATTTTCTTTCTGAATGCTGCCCATTGCTCTTCATTTAATTTATATAGCGCGACGGCTTTAGGATAAACAGCATTTGACACGATATTAAAAGCATTGCGGCATTGGCCTATTACCCTGTCACTAATAGCATAAGCTCCTAAAAGGTTTGAATGATAGTGCTCAAGGGCGAAAATAATGACCGACTGTTGAAGATTAGCTGATATATTATTAAGCGTAAGCGAAAAATTGGCTTTACCAATAGTGACCAATTCTTTTGTTGAAGGCAGATATAAATGCAAGCCAAAACGGCGATGGAAGTATATCAACAAGCCCAGATAGGTGGCCACGTTAGCCATGCCCAAAACAAAATTAATCCAAACAGCATTATTGGTGCCTTTTACAAAGAAGAAAATAAGTATAACAGCGAAAATATTTGCGATAAGATTACAGCGGTTAAAAATTTTAACCTTTTCAATACCAATAAAAAAACAAAGCGGGTTAAAAACTTCGGCTAAAGCAACAGGCACAGCAAACCACAGGTAGTTGTAATGATCAGGATCAAACCAGTAGTAGGCAGATAAAGCCAGGCAAAAAAGCATAAACATTACGGCGCGTACCCCCAGTGCATTGTAAATAATAA
>CAMLFI010000431.1 GCA_946479225.1 uncultured Mucilaginibacter sp.
GCAGTTTTTTATCTTACTGGCCACATAGGTTTCGCTTCCGCCATCATGGCCAACCAATACAGCCACCAAATGTGGTTTTCTGCCGGTATCAGCTAATATTTTAGCCGCTTCTTCGGCTATTTCAACCTTAAGTTTTTCTGATACGTATTTGCCGTCTAGTAATTGCATTTTTTTATAGAGTCAAGAATCAAGAATCAAGAGTCAAGATAAATAACCGTATAGGTCTTGTTTCTTGATTCTTGACTCTTGATTCTAATTATCAATCTAATTTCAAAACCGCCATAAACGCGCTTTGCGGTATCTCTACGTTACCTACCTGGCGCATGCGTTTTTTACCCTTTTTCTGTTTCTCTAACAGTTTTCGCTTACGGGATATATCACCGCCGTAACATTTTGCGGTAACGTCTTTACGTAAGGCCTTAACAGTTTCGCGGGCGATGATCTTTGCACCAATGGATGCCTGTATAATGATCTCAAATTGCTGGCGTGGTAAAAGCTCTTTTAGCTTTTCGCAGATCTTTTTACCAAAATCATAAGAGTTGCCTCTGAATATTAATGATGATAAAGCATCAACCGGCTCAGCGTTCAAACGGATATCCAAACGTACCAGATCAGACGTGCGGTAGCCTATCTGATGATAATCAAACGACGCATATCCTTTTGAGATGGTTTTCAACTTGTCGTAAAAGTCAAATACAATTTCGCCCATCGGCATTTCAAATATCAGCTCAACCCTGTCAGACGTTAAGTACGACTGATTTTTGATAAAGCCGCGTTTTTGAATACAAAGCGACATAACAGGTCCCACAAATTCAGACTTGGTAATGATGGTCGCTTTAATATAAGGCTCCTCTACGTGGTCTATTTTGCTTGGGTCGGGCAAATCCGAAGGGTTATTCACCACAATTTCTTCGCCTCTGCTTGAGTAGGCCAGGTACGACACGTTGGGAACGGTAGTAATAACCGTCATATCAAACTCGCGCTCTAAGCGCTCCTGGATGATCTCCATGTGCAACATGCCCAGGAAACCGCAACGGAAACCGAAACCCAAGGCCGCTGATGATTCCGGTTCAAAAACCAGCGATGCATCATTCAGTTGCAGTTTGGCCATGCTTTCGCGTAGCTCTTCGTAATCCTCGGTGTCAACAGGATAAATACCAGCGAATACCATCGGCTTTACCTCTTCAAAACCTTGAATACCTGCTTCACACGGGCGAGCTATGGTGGTGATGGTATCACCCACTTTAACCTCACGCGATTCTTTAATACCGGATATGATATACCCAACATCGCCGGTTTTAATTACGTCTTTTGGTAGTTGCTTTAGTTTAAGCGTGCCAACTTCTTCTGCTATATATTGTTTCTCGGTGGCAAAGAATTTTACTTTATCGCCTTTGCGGATCTCACCGTTAACTACCTTAAAATAAGCTACGATACCACGGAACGAGTTATAAACCGAATCAAATATCAATGCTTGCAAGGGCGCATCCGGGTCGCCAACAGGGGCGGGTACACGTTCAACAATGGCGCGTAATATATCATGCACGCCCATGCCGGTTTTACCTGATGCGGCTAGTATAGCCTCGCGTTTGCAGCCTATCAGCTCAACTATCTGGTCCTTTACTTCCTCGGGCATAGCGCCGGGTAGGTCCATTTTGTTGAGTACCGGGATGATCTCCAGGTCGTTTTCTAAAGCAAGATATAAATTGGAAATAGTTTGCGCCTGAATACCTTGTGCGGCATCTACAATCAACAACGCGCCTTCGCAAGCAGCAATAGAACGCGAAACCTCGTAGCTAAAGTCAACGTGGCCGGGGGTATCAATAAGATTGAGGACATATTTTTGCCCGTCCAGCTCATAATCCATTTGTATGGCGTGGCTCTTAATGGTAATACCGCGCTCGCGCTCAAGATCCATGTCATCAAGCAGTTGTGCCTGACTTTCGCGTTGAGTAATGGTGTTGGTATATTCTAATAACCTGTCAGCAAGGGTACTCTTACCGTGGTCAATATGTGCTATAATACAAAAATTGCGTATGTGCTTCATTCAGCCGCAAAAATAGGTTTTTTAAGCGATATTTGTAAGGTACTTTAGTTTTAGCTAATTTGACCCCATGACACCATCAAAGGCTATATTATCCGTAGTTGAAGAGCATCTTGCTGACACCATTACCGGCTCACGTTTTGTAAGCGGCGGCAGTATCAATATCGCCTACGAGTTGCAAACCGCCGGTGGTAAGTATTTCCTGAAGGTGAACCATAAGGCCCTGTATCCCGGCATGTTTGCGGCTGAGGCAAGAGGTCTTGCTTTATTAAGCCAAACCAAGTCGGTTAAAGTACCAACCATCGTTTTGCAGGCTGATGCCGGTAACGAGAGTTTTTTGTTGCTTGATTGGGTGGATGCTAAGCGCGGTTCTGTACAAGCAACGCAGAACCTGGGTGTACAGTTAGCCCAAATGCACCGCAATACGGCTGACGAGTTTGGACTTGACCATGATAATTACATAGGCTCTTTGCCGCAGTCAAACAGGAAACATGCTAAGTGGAGCGATTTCTTTATACAGGAGCGCTTGCAGCCTATGGTAAGCCTTGCGGCTGATAAACGCCTGCTTGAGTATGCCGATGCAGGCAACTTGGAAAAGTTGTATACCAAGCTACCTGAACTGTTTGACGAAGAAGCGCCGGCCTTACTGCACGGCGACCTATGGAGTGGCAACTACCTAACCACTCTTGACGATGAACCCTATTTGATAGACCCGGCTGTATATTACGGACACCGTGAGGTTGATCTGGCAATGACCAGCTTGTTTGGCGGCTTTTCGCATGAGTTTTATAGGGATTATAACGAAGCTTTCCCGCTGGCCAAAGGCTGGCAGCAGCGCACTGATCTTTGGAACCTGTACCCATTGTTGGTGCACCTTAACCTGTTTGGTGCAGGGTACCTGAATAGGGTGAGGGATGCTGTAAAAAGCTATTTATAAATGCGTGTACTGTTCCAAAAAATATAAAGCCTCAAAATTTTTCAAAAGCGGCTGACGGTACTAACTTATTGTCCATCAGAACTTATCTATTTTAACGTGGAACAGTTTGGAACACTTTGAAACTACTTATAAGTCAGTAAGATTAGCTGTAAATA
>CAMLFI010000432.1 GCA_946479225.1 uncultured Mucilaginibacter sp.
GCCAGTTCCTGGCTTTGCAGCATCAGCAAATTGGCTTCGCGTATTTCCTGGGTATGCTGGCGGTTCTCTAAAATTATGCGAAGCAGAGCGGTAGCTTTTTCCATCACATTCTGTTCCTCGCGCCCCGGACTTTTAGGCGTGCTGTAATACATTCCAAGTACCGAAACAACTTTGTCATCGCCGTTTATAACCGGGTTGGCCCAGCAGGCAGCCAAGTCATATGTTTTTGCCAATTCGGCATACTTTTCCCAACGATAGTCCGTCGTTATATCGCTTACAATAACCTGCCGCTTTAATGCCGCCGCAGCCCCGCACGAACCTACGTCCTTACCGATAACAATACCTGCGATAGCTTGCATATACGTTTGTGGTAACGATGGCGCCATTCCCTCAGCAAGCCGGCCATTATCAATGCGATGAATAGAACAACGCATTTGCGGAAACAGTTCCTCAAGTCCCCGAAGGTATGCCATAAGCACATCATTAAGGGACACCGACAGATCTGAGTTGAGGCGAAGGATATTGCGCTCCAATTGCTCTACAAGCAGCAGGCGTTCTTTAATACTCACATCAAGCATTACGCCACATAACCTGTATCCTTCCTCGTCGTTATCACCTATTGATACGGTATCCTTTATCCACACCACTGTACCGTCCGCGGCTATCATACGGTATTCAAAAACCTGCCCGGGCGCTGTATCCGTTCTTAACGCCCGGTATTTTTCAACAATGTGGCGGTCATCCGGATGAATTCTCGTCTCCCAAAAACCGGGGGTTCGCAACCATTCTTCGGGTTTAAAGCCTAAAACCACCGTCATTTGCTCGTCGATAAAAAAGAACCTGTGCATGCTCATGTCGGCCTTCCAAACTATAGCGCCTATAGATTGGAGGAGAGAGTAAAGCTGCGACGGGTCGTTTTCTATAATCATGTTTGGAGAAAATAACGGTAATTAAAATTACTACAATGCAGGCGCAATTCAAAAAACTGTTTTTACGTTGTAGTCATCCGCTTTGTTCCTTATCCGGAAGCAAAATTTTACATCTTCCCGACTTGCTGACTTTCAGACTTACGGACTATTATTGTTACATTTGACATACCATTAACTGACTACTATGCTCAAAGGATTTTTCAATGTGCCCACTCCGCACAATGAATCGGTATTGAATTATGCCGCCGGAAGCCCTGAACGCGCTTTACTACAAGCTGCGTTGAAAGAGGCCCGCTCGCAACGGATCGACATCCCGATGTATATCGGCAACCGGGAAGTACGCACTATTACTAAATTAGAGATACGCCCTCCTCACGATCATCAACACGTTTTAGCTACTTTTTCTGAAGGCGATAAAGGTACTGTTCAGGAAGCTATTGCAGCCGCATTAGCCGCCAAAGCTGATTGGGAACGCCTACCATGGGAACAACGCGCAGCCATATTTTTAAAAGCAGCCGAACTGCTGGCCGGCCCATATCGCTATAAAATAAACGCCGCCACCATGCTGGGGCAATCAAAAAATGCTTACCAGGCGGAGATTGATGCGGCTTGCGAGATGATAGACTTTCTGCGTTTCAATGTGCATTACATGACGGAGATCTACGCGCAGCAGCCACCCATATCGCCTAAAGGAATATGGAACCGTGTGGAACAGCGCCCCTTGGAAGGTTTTGTGTTTGCGCTTACGCCATTCAACTTTACAGCTATAGCGGGTAATTTGCCAACCTCGGCTGCTATGATGGGTAATGTGGTGGTTTGGAAACCTGCTTATACCCAAATTTACGCTGCCAATGTACTTATGCAGGTTTTCCAAGAAGCGGGACTGCCGCCGGGTGTTATCAACTTAATTTATGTAGATGGCCCTGTTGCCGGCGATGTAATATTTAATCACCCTGATTTTGCAGGTATACATTTTACCGGCTCAACGCCTGTTTTTCAAACTATTTGGCAAACAATAGGTAACAACATTCATAAATATAAAAGCTACCCACGCATTGTAGGCGAAACAGGTGGAAAAGACTTCGTTCTTGCGCACCCGAGCGCAGGTGCGGAAGTAGTAAGCACCGCTTTGGTACGCGGCGCATTTGAATACCAAGGGCAAAAATGCTCTGCTGCTTCAAGGGCTTATATTCCTGCATCTCTATGGCCAAAGGTTAAAGAACTGATGCAGCGCGATCTGGCTGCTATTAAAATGGGTCCGGTTGAGGATTTCGGCAATTTTGTTAATGCTGTAATATCAGAACTATCCTTTGATAAACTGGCTAAATACATTGACGCCGCAAAAACCAACAGCACTGTCGAGATAGTTGCAGGTGGTAGCCATGATAAAAGCAAAGGCTGGTTTATTGAGCCAACGGTGCTTAGGGTTAACGACCCTTATTACGTCACCATGTGTATTGAACTTTTCGGCCCGGTGCTAACAGTTTATGTTTATGAGGACGACAAATTTGACGAGATATTAGATGTAGTTGACAAGACATCGGTTTATGCCCTTACGGGAAGTATCATATCACAAGACAGATATGCTATTGATAAGGCTACCTACCATTTACGCAATGCTGCAGGTAACTTTTACATAAACGACAAACCAACCGGGGCAGTCGTGGGCCAGCAGCCGTTCGGCGGCGCCCGTGGCTCCGGGACAAATGATAAGGCCGGCAGTATGATCAACCTACTGCGCTGGGTATCGCCAAGAACAATTAAAGAAACTTTTGATCCGCCGAAGGATTACAGGTACCCTTTCCTGGGATAGTTTTTTATAAGAGACAAGATTCAAGAGGCAAGAATCAAGACTGTTTAGCAGTAATTATCTTGATTCTTGGCTCTTGACTCTTGCCTCTACTGAAAACGGAACACCTCATCCATATTCTCATTATTACGAGTGCTTACGCCCATATCTTTTATTTTACCTGTCTCTATACTATAAACCCAGCCATGAACGGCTAACTCCTGCCCGGTTGACCATGCATTTTGCACTATAGAGGTTTTGCAGAGGTTATAAACGTTTTCAATCACGTTCAATTCAACCAAGCGATTGGTGCGCTCTTGCTCATCGGTAATCCGGTCTAGCTGCTCAGCATAAATACGGTAAACATCTTTAATGTGGCGTAACCAGTTATCTATCAAACCAAACTCTTTATT
>CAMLFI010000433.1 GCA_946479225.1 uncultured Mucilaginibacter sp.
CGCCTGATGCGCAATGCCATTAATTTGATGGACCACTCGCGCATTGGCGAAGGACTGACGCTGAGCCGACACCCATCATTTAGTCCGCAAATAATTTCTACTTTCTCATTATGGTATATCGGCGTTTTACATGATTACTGGATGTATCGCCCGGATGCCGGTTTTATTAGAGATAAACTGGTAGGAGCACGTGCCGTACTTGATTTTTTCGGCAAATACCAGCAAGCTGATGGCTCGCTGAAAAATGTGCCTTACTGGACCTTTGTCGATTGGTCGGACGGCTGGACCAGGGGGATGCCACCTTTGGACAGCAAAGGTGGTTCGGCCCTGTTAGACCTGCAATTGCTTGTAGCCTATCAACAAGCCGCCCAACTGGAAGCTAACTTGGGCATGCCGGCAATTGCAACGCTTTACCGTGCTAAAGCCGCGCAATTGGCACAAACCATTCAACAAAAATATTGGGACGCGGGCAAAGGATTATATGCCGACAATGAAGATAAAAAGGCTTTTTCGCAGCACGCTAACTCACTCGCTATATTAACCGGGGTTGCAGGTAACAATGCTGCCCTATCCATTGGCAAAAAACTTCTGAACGACGCTTCACTCACCCAATGCACCATCTATTTTAAATATTACCTGCACCAGGCTTTGGTAAAAGCCGGTATCGGTAACGATTATATGAAATGGCTGGATATCTGGCGCGAAAATATCAAACTGGGATTAACAACCTGGGCAGAAAAGAGCGATGTACAAAGCAGCCGCAGTGACTGTCACGCATGGGGATCAAGCCTCAATGTTGAATTTTTTCGCACTATTTTAGGTATAGACAGTTATGCTCCCGGCTTCGCTAAAATCAAGATCGAACCGCATTTGGGCAGCCTTAAAAATGCATCGGGCGAGATGCCTCATCCCAACGGCAAAATCGCGGTTGAGTATGCATTGAAAGGAACCGTGTGGAACATCAAACTCATCCTGCCCACAAAAACAACCGGTTTATTCTTTTGGAAAGGAAAAAACTACGTTCTGAAAAGTGGCGAAAATATCTTTAAAATGTAAAAGGCACCCATCTACGGGTGCTTTAATGGATAAATTTCTGAGATAAGCTAACAACTAAACCTGTTATGGTTTAGTTGTTCTCATTTGTGCTTTGGTAATAAACACGCGATGGCCTTTTTTATTTACATAGAAGTATTTGCCATATTCGTCTATATAAACCAGCTCGCCGGTTAATGCCCAATGGCCTTTGTAGCGTTTGGTAGAAACGGCAGCAGCGCCTTTAGAGGCAAGCTCTGAAGTTTTTTTGCCTACATCTTTAGCAGCGCCTTCTATTTGTTTTCCAACCGGTTTGTCCTGGGCATATGTAGTGCTGTTACCGGCAACAAAAATTGCGGCCGCCAGTAATCCTATTTTGAATGCATTTTTCATGTTAGTGTTATTTATAACACACTAACACAATTTCTCTGCCAATTGCTTCATTTCAAAAACCGGGGAGCGTTTCTCATACAAAATAGCGTATACGGCCTCGCAAATGGGCATATTCACCTTGTATTGTTTGTTGATCTGGTGTAGGCAATTTACTGCATAAAAACCTTCTGCTATCATGTTCATTTCCAGCTGTGCAGATTTAACCGTATAGCCTTTACCTATCATATTACCAAACGTGCGGTTACGGCTAAACTGTGAATAGGCAGTAACCAATAAATCGCCCAGGTAGGCCGATTCTTTAATGTCTCTGTCAATTGGATGCACCTCATCCACAAAGTTCTTCAACTCGCGTATGGCGTTAGAAATTAGTACCGATTGGAAATTATCGCCATAACCTACCGCATGACAAATGCCGCTGGCAATAGCGTAGATATTTTTTAATACGGCAGCATATTCAGTACCCCATATATCATCAGATGTGATGGTTTTAATGTACCGGGTATTTATCATCCCGGCAAATTCTGTAGCAAACTCAGCATCGCCGGAGGCGATGGTTAAGTACGAAAGTTTTTCTAAAGCCACCTCTTCAGCATGGCAGGGACCGCTCAAAACCGCAAAATTTTCAGCTGTTATGCCGTAGGCTTTGTTCAGATATTCAAATATAATCAGGTTCTCATCGGGCACTATTCCTTTAATGGCTGATATGATTCTTTTACCTTTCAGGTCATCTGTGCTAATGTCTGCCAGCGCTTCCTTTAAAAAGGCGGCAGGCACGTTAAGCAGTACCATATCAACGCCGGTAATAAGTTCGCGCAGGTTACTCGAAATGTTTTCGGCTGCAACTTTTATTTCTACAGAACTTAGATATTTAGGGTTGTGCCCAAATTTATGGATATGCTCAACAGCTTCAGCATTACGCATCCACCAAAAAATTTCTTTGGGGGTAATGTTATCAGTTAACATTTTAATGTTGGCCGTAGCCCAGCTACCTCCGCCAACAACCAGTATTTTATTTTGCTTTTGCATTAATATGTCCCGGGCAAAGTAACAAAAAAATGTGCATATGTGCTGTCGCGGTTGTTTATGCCGAAAGCCAATGCGGTACTTTACATCAATCCATAAGTTGCTTTATCGCCATTATGTTTTTTTCAATCTGCTTTTTTTCTGAGCTGACCTTGGTAAGCTTTAACGCTTTACCGAAATGATGTAAAGCCTGCGTATTATCAACCCCGGTATACAAATGCCCTAAAAGGCAATGATAAAGATGATTGTCTGCCAGTTGGGTAAGTTTTTCGGCTTCAACAATAGCAATGTCATTCCCTTTTGCTTTGGCAAGGGCATAAGTGCGGTTAAGGGCCGCCATTGGGGAGTATTCCAATATCAACAGTTTATTGTATAGCTGTAATATGCTTTCCCATTTTTCTGCTGATGGTGTTTTGCGGGTATGCCAGTAAGCAATAGCCGCCTCCAGATGATATCGGCTCAATCGGTCTCCCTGCGATGCACGGATGAGATAGTTGGTGCCCCTGGTTATCAGCTCATCGTTCCATAAACTATCATCCTGTTCATCATACAAAATTATCTCGCCATGCTGATCCATCCGGGCGTCAAAACGCGAGGCGTGGAAACACATTAGTGAGAATAAGGCATTTACGGCAGGTACATCGGTTTGAGTATTTTCTATCAATAAATAGTTAAGCCGCAT
>CAMLFI010000434.1 GCA_946479225.1 uncultured Mucilaginibacter sp.
TGCGCATGTGCGTGGGTTAAACCGTTTGCACCAGTTTGATAAGGTGGAAATAGTGCAGGTGGCGCATCCTGATAAATCTTACGAGACTTTGGAGCAAATGAGCGCGCATGTTCAAGGCTTATTGCAAAAGTTAGGCCTACCCTACCGCGTATTGCGCCTCTGCGGCGGCGATATGGGTTTTGGCTCAGCTTTAACTTATGATATGGAAACCTGGAGCGCGGCGCAGCAACGCTGGTTAGAGGTGTCATCTGTATCTAATTTTGAAACTTTTCAGAGCAATCGCTTAAAACTGCGTTTCCGCAATGCGGAGGGTAAAACGCAATTGGCCCATACGCTTAATGGAAGCGCGTTAGCATTGCCACGCATTGTTGCTACTCTATTGGAGAATAATCAGACAGAAAACGGTATTAAAATACCTGAGGCGTTAGTACCATATACTAAGTTTGATATAATAGATTAATACCTTCGACAACCATATAAAACCCTGCAGTGATAACCCGCTGCAGGGTTTTTTGCTTTTGGGAAAAAATAAATTTCATAAAAATATAACAAAAACAACTAAACAATTAGTTGCTTTTGTTATATTAGCCTTGTAAAGCAGAATGTGCTCTAACATGTTTTATCCTAAACTTTATCACTTATGAAGTTAGTCAGCAAACGCTTCTTTGGTGCGATGCATAGCGTATGATACAAATAAATGAAAAACTAAAAGTACTTTTATTAGCACTGCTAACGTTTGCAAATGCCAACGCGCAAAAGCTTCCTAATAAGCAAGAAGCCAACCTTCGTGCGCCTGCGGATATTAAAATCGATGGCAAGTCCAACGAATGGGGCAATTACTTCAAGGCCTATAACAAAAGTACCGATGTTTTTTATACCATCGCAAACAACGATGAAGACCTGTATTTAATTGTTCATGCTGAGGATGAGAAAATAATTCGGAAAATTATGGTACGTGGTGTAACAATAACTGTTAAGAGGAATACAACAGAAAAAAGCTTCACCTTTCCTGCTTATGATGGCAATAGTACTAATAACCTGGATTTTAATTTGAAAGCCGTTAATGGTAAATCGGCCGAAGAAGCCAATACTATAGTCATGCGCAACAATAGAATTCAAAAAGCCAAACACAAATTAATAATGGTTAAGGGTATTACGGGTGTAGATACCCTTTTATCTGTTTATAACGAAATTGGAATTAGGGTAGCCGGATTGTTTGACTCCAAAAATACCTACACTTTAGAAATGGCTATAAATCTTAAACTAATCGGACTTTCTTCAAAAGATGCTAGCCAATTTAGATATCAGCTAAAAGTTAATGGCCAAAAATTCTTCCCAATGGTTCTATCCCGGATCCAACCAAATGGGCTCCCCCCCACAGCTGAAACGGTGGAGATGTTTGCTAAAGCAAATGAGCGACTTGCCATGAATGACGCTGCAACTGATTTTTGGGGAGAATATACATTAGCCAAATAACCTTTTGTAAACGCTGTACTTTTTCTTGCCTAATTTGAACTTTAAATAATGTAAAGGCTAAACCTTTATCACATTTCAGCCTCTGCTCAATCAGCTTTTAAAGCGCGCAACTACCAGGCAAAGCCCATCAAATTCAATTTAGAATAAATATTTTATCCAACTATCTTGTTAGTTTAAATAATAGTTTTTATATTTAGCTAACACAATTTTTTTGCCTTACCTAACACAATTGTTTATGCAGATGCTTGCCCGAACCTTTTTATGCGCCCTTACGTTTTTTGCGTTGCTTGCGCTACATGCCCACGCACAAAATAACGGCGTAACCAAAGCCTTTTTAACCGGGCGGGTAAATTATACCCGCGATACTTCCTTTATTAAAGTACATCAAAAGTACAGCGACAATGGCGTATACCTTAAAAAGGAAACTTACAGCGCTTACCAAAAAATGTATGCCGCGGCTTTAAAGGATGGCATTCAACTGAATATTATTTCGGGCACGCGGTCGTTTAACGATCAGCATTATAAATGGAGCCTGAAATGGCATGCCTCAGAGTTTGCGGGCATCAGTGACAAAAAAACAAAAGCGTCAAAACTGTTGCGCTGGTGGTCAATGCCCGGCACATCAAGGCACCATTGGGGCACAGATATGGACCTGGTAAATTTGAAACCGGCTTATTATAACACAGCTGCCGGAAAGAAAGTGTACGACTGGATGACGAAAAACGCAGCGAAATTTGGCTTTTTTGAACCTTTTAACGCGGGCAGAACCATGGGTTACCAGGAAGAAAAATGGCACTGGAGCTACCTGCCGCTCGCCAGGATCTATTTAAAAGAGTATCTGAGACAGATTACCTATGCCGATATTAACGGCTTTCCGGGTAGCGAGGCAGCCGTTGACCTGGATGTTATAAAAAGCCAGGTGTTGGCAATAAATGTGCTGGGGAGGTAATTTACAGCCAAAAGCATTCATAACCCAGTTCTGCCATTGCTTGCCTTACCTGCTTTTCATCGATAGCGTATTGCCGGCTTTCTACTCGTAATATGTTATCGCAATCATCCAGATCAAAATTGATCTGGTAGTGCGGAAAACATTTTAATAAAACATTGATGACAGCTTCAGCCTCGTTGGCTTTGCAAACCCCTGTTTTAAATATTTCAACCTGCTTCATGTAATTGGTGGTAAATACCCCTATCTATATTAATACCAGTTCGCTTCAACATAGCCGGCATATCAAAACCTTCGCGCTTGTATTCGGCTTGCACCGCGTTTTTTGCATTCAGTATGGCCTCTTCGGTTTCCCAAAGGGCAACGGTTATAAACGTCAGGATGTCGTCGTCTCCGTTACTTTGGTAAACCGTGTCCTCAATAAACCCGGGCAATGTTTTAATAAGGGCACGGTTAATGTTCATCCGGTCTATAAACTCAGCCACTGCTGCTTTAGGGACCGTTATTTTATCAATAAGTATTTGTTTCATGTTTAATATTTTAATAGGCTACTTCAACGGTAGCCTTATAAGTGGCAGTATCAGCAATATGGTTCAGCATAAAATGTGCGACATCAGCGCGTGATATTTTTAGCCCGTTCTTCAGAAAATGGTTAATCGCGATGCGGTAATTACCGGCTACCGGCTTATCAGTCAGTTGCGGCGGGCG
>CAMLFI010000435.1 GCA_946479225.1 uncultured Mucilaginibacter sp.
TCAGGCCGTATGCCCCGCAGCGTTATGGTATCACGCAAATACTTCTCTACAATAAAGCTGGCAATAGGTGCCGCCCACGTGCCACCATCGCCTGAGTTTTCAACCACTACAGCAATGGCTATTTTAGGATTTTCGCGCGGAGCGTATGCTACAAATACGGAGTGATTGGCACCATGGTTATTTTGTACAGTACCTGTTTTGCCAACCATATTTATACCGGGTATTCTGGATCCACGTGCGGTACCATATTCTACTACGCTTTGCATACCATCAATAACCTGTTCAAAATAATTTGAGTCAATACCAACATCATGCCGCACGGTGTAATCACGTTTAATTACCGGCTTGTTACCAACCGATTTAACCAGGTGAGGTAAATAGTAATAACCATGATTGGCAATAATGCATTCAATGTTGGCCAGTTGCAAAGGAGTCGCATTTACTTCGCCCTGCCCTATAGATAATGACAATATGGTTTTTGAGCGCCAGCCCCCGGGCTTATAATCTCTGTCGTACCGTTTCGCAGTAGGCAGATAACCGGATTTTTCACCAGACATGTCTAATCCCAATTTCTGTCCTAAACCAAATTTCTCAACTTTAGACCGCCAATCTGTAAAACTGGCTGCCGTATTCTTTGTACCTCTATAGTTAATAAGCTTTTCAAACACCATTGCAAAATAACCATTGCACGATTCGGCTATCGCGCTGCTTAAGTTTACCACGCCGTGAACGTGCGTGCATTTGGGCCTGCCCCTATTAGGCAAATAAGAGCCTGTACAAGTATAGGTTGTTTGCTGTGTGATGATGCCCTCCTGCAAGGCAATGAGCGCACTTAATGGCTTAAAGGACGAACCGGGTGAATAACTAGCCATTATGGGCCTTATAAAAAAGGGATTGTAGGGATCTTCTTCCAACCTTTCGTAATTCTTGCCCTTGTCCGGACCAACCACCATCAGATTAGGGTCATAAGTAGGGCTGCTAACAAAGCACAATACCTCGCCGGTTGACGGTTCTATTGCAACAATGCTGCCTATCTTATTTTTCATTAATTTTTCGCCCAACTTTTGAATCCTTATATCAAGGGATGATATTACCTTTTCACCCGCAACGGCAACGGTATCAAAGGTTCCATTGGCGTATGATTCTTTTTGCACACCGCGCGAATCCACCAACATGTTTTTCACCCCGCGCTGTCCCCGCAAAATCGTCTCATATGATTTTTCCACGCCGGATTTTCCGATATAATCTCCGGGGCGATAGTAGCCGCCTGATTTCTCAATATCATAGTCTCTAACTTCGCTAATGTAACCTAAAAAATGTGCCGCTGTTGAGTCCGGATAAATACGCACAGGGTGAGGTTCAACAAAAAAGCCGGGAAACTCTGACATGCGCTCCTGCAAGGAAGCATAAAGTTCAGGTGAGATTTGTTTATCAAACTTAGAAGGCAATGCACGCGAGTACCCGATAGCCTTGTTAAACCGTTTGTCAAAATCCTCACGTGTAATGTCTAAAAGCCTGCAAAACTCAACGGTATCAAAAGGTTTTACCTGGCGAGGGATAACAGATACATCATAAACGAGTTTATTTTGAACCAGTATTTTACCATGGCGATCTAAGATAGGACCGCGAGCAGGATACTGCACAAACTGACGGATTACGTTGTCCTTAGCAATCTTCAGGTACCGGTCGTCTATTACCTGCATGTAAAACAGGCGAGCCAGCAGAATTATTATCAGGGTAATAAAAACGCCTGCGATAACATAACGTCGCTGAAAAAAAGTATTCATTTACGTTCCCTTTTTCTGAAAAACAATAGGCCGGTGATGAGCATCAAAAATACTGTAAATATTGCGCTGGTTATAACCCGCTGCAGTATAAATAACAAGTCAGAAAAGTTAAATGCCTCTAGTAAGAAAAGAAACGTATGATGTATGAAGGTTAGTATTATGGTATACGTTAAAAACCACCTGAAGCCCATTATACTGAGCGTGGGCTCGGGCTCATTATCAAATCCATCCTTTTGTACGGTAACACTTATAAACAACACCCTTACCAATGCTAACAGCACGCAAACGGCCGCATGCAAACCCGGGGTATCATAAAAAGCATCAACTGTTAAGCCCAGGATAAATGCGAGTATAAACAACAATACGTTAGGAATTCCGAACGGAAGCAAAAGGATAAACAATATATAAGGGTACGGGGTGGATATATTGTATAAAGTAATGTTCTTCAGTAAAAACACCTGAACAAAAACCAGTACAACAAACCGTATTATATTATATAAAATTGTTCTACTCATCTTTTTTCACCCCGGCCTCCAGTTCCGTTTGCTCTGTTGTGTATTCGTTAACTACTACATAAACATATTCCAGTTTAGTAAAATCCACCGCCAAGGCAACATCCATACTTAAAAACGACCCTTTAGTATTTTTCGCACGCAGGTTAAGCAATTTGCCAATTGCTATACCGGTAGGATACAGCGATCGATCTGAAGTAACTACCTGTTCGCCCACCTTTGGCGAAGCATCGTTAGTTATATCGTACAACAAACCTCTATGCGGATTGAGATCTGCTCCCCAGGAAAATGACCCTATTTGCCGTGAATTAGCCAGCATAGCGCTTATAACCGTTTCTGAATGCAAAAGCGACTGTATAACAGAAAAGTGCGGGCTAACCTGTAAAACTTTACCAACAACGCCCTTATCATTTATAACCCCCATTCCCTTTTTTATACCGGCATCAGAGCCTGCATTAATGGTGATAATGTTATTGGGTCGGTTAACAGAGTTATTAATAACCTTAGCTGTTATATATTCGTATTGCTGCTTATATACAGTGTCTGTAATTTTACCTTTAGCTACGGTATCAACATAAAATGAAGTTTTAAGCTGGTCACGTAATCTGGCGTTCTCTTTTGCCAGGCTATCATTAACTTCCCTGAGCGTTAAATATCCTTTAAACTCGTCAATACGGGCGTATAAATTGCCGGTTATTTGGTTGGTACTATTAATTAAAGTAGCTTTTTGAAAGGAATTGTATTTTATGTAGATAACTATAGCCGCTATCTCAAAAATAACGAAAAGGAAAAATGCGTTGTACTTGCTGATGAAAATTAACAGGTTAC
>CAMLFI010000436.1 GCA_946479225.1 uncultured Mucilaginibacter sp.
GATATACGAAAAAGAGCAGTTTTTAACTGCTCTTTTTTTTGCTCAATATTTCCATTGCGCTCTAAAGATCAGGAAAGGTTCCTGTCTCTGAACCAAACTTCATCAGGTTTTATATCGACACTGTTCATCATACTAATCAATTCTATCGGATCGCCTGATGAGAGCACCAATGCGCGGTTGGCAGGCTTCAAAAAACGTTGTTCTACCATCACGTCCATTTGCTGTAGCAACAGATCATAAAAACCATTAACATTCAATATACCTACAGGGTTGTTATGCAAGCCCAGCTGCAGCCAGGTTAATACCTCGAAAAACTCTTCCAACGTTCCGAAACCACCGGGCAACATAATGATACCTTCACATAGGTCATTCATTACCTGTTTACGCTGGTGCATGTTCTCTACCACGCGTAATTCGGTTAAGCCCGTGTGCCCAACTTCCTTATCCATTAAAAACTGCGGAATAACGCCAATAGCTTTGCCTCCGCGCTGCAAAACAGCGTCGGCCAGTATACCCATAACACCCACCCTGCCGCCACCGTAAACCAAAGTAACGTCCTGACTTACCATGGTTTCAGCCAGCAGCTCAACAGTATTTTTTAAAACAGGGTCGCCGTTAAAATTGGCTCCGCAGAAAATGCAAATGCTTCGCATGTCACTAGTATTTATGTTATAATTATACAAATTGTTAATTTATTACTTGCTATTAATAATGCTTTATAAGTTATATTTACGCTTATAAACCTTAATTACATGAAAAAGATATTTATTTCACTTACCATTCTACTCGTTGCTTCTTTGTCGGTTTTTTCTCAAAGCATAGTAAATCCACAGATTGACCAAAGCGAAGCCCAAAACACCAAAATAACAAGCATTGAAACCAACTCTATGTTTACTATTGTTCATTTTGAAACTGTTGCCGAAGGAGATAGCGCCTGGACCCGGCTAAATAAAGAAATTTATATTCAGACAAACGTTGATAAAAAACACTATGGCTTCGTAAAAGCTGAAGGAGTACCTATGTTCCCTGCTAAACACTACTTAAAAACCAGCAAAGGCAGACTCCCATTTACAGTTTTCTTTGAAAAAATACCGGCTTCTGCAAAGTCTATTGATATTATTGAACGCGCCGGTATGTCCTATGGCAGTGAAAGTTTTTTCAATTTTTACGGTGTTAGCCTTACACAAAAAGAAGATCCGTCTTTTTTAAAAACAACACGGGTTGTTAATGGCAACACCATTTCAAATAACGTTAGCTTTGCGGATGATATGACACCGATGCTTATGAATATAGCAAAAACGGTGATGAATGTCCAACTCGACTACTATAAACAGCCAGGGAAGTTAGAAGAAGTTGCTAAACTGAATAAGCAATATTATGATGCGCTTACAAAAGCCGGATTTACAGCTGACCAAGCAATAAAGATCATTACTTCTGAAGGTTTGCTGCCTAAAGCAAATTTAGGATCAAAATAAATGTTTAGTAAGACAATCAGTTGATCAGTGATGTTTTACTCACTGATCAACTAATCTTTAATAATTATCTTGTATAGTTCGGCGCTTCTTTAGTAATAGTAATATCATGCGGATGCGATTCGCGGATACCGGATGCCGTGATGCGCACAAAACGTGCCTGTTGTAATGCTTCTATGTTTTTTGCACCGCAGTAACCCATGCTGGCACGTAAGCCACCAACAAACTGGTAGATCACTTCTGCCAAAGTACCCTTATAAGGCACCCGGCCTACAATGCCTTCGGGAACCAATTTCTTGATATCATCTTCCACGTCCTGAAAATAGCGGTCTTTTGAGCCCTGCTCCATCGCCTCAATAGAGCCCATACCACGGTATGATTTAAAGCGGCGGCCCTCGTAAATTATGCTCTCGCCCGGCGATTCTTCCACACCTGCAAATAGCGAACCTGCCATTATGGTCCCTGCCCCTGCTGCAATGGCCTTAGCAATGTCTCCGGTGTGTTTTATGCCACCATCGGCAATAACCGGAACACCAGTACCCTTTAAAGCTTCCGCGCACTCGTACACAGCATATAGCTGCGGAACGCCCACACCGGCAATAATACGGGTTGTACAAATAGAACCCGGGCCAATACCTACCTTAACGCCGTCTGCACCAGCATCAGCTAATGCTTTTGCTGCCTCGCCTGTTGCAACGTTACCTGCAATAACCTGCAGATCAGGATATGCAGCCTTTACTTCTTTAACTTTATTTATAACATAAATTGAGTGCCCGTGTGCTGTGTCAATAGCTATAACATCGACACCTGCTTTTACTAAAGCATCCACCCTGTCCATTGTATCAGGTGTAACACCAACCGCCGCACCTACGCGTAAACGACCTAATTCATCTTTACACGCATTAGGGAAATTTTTGAATTTCTGTATATCTTTAAAAGTGATAAGTCCTATCAGTACTCCATTATCATCAACAACAGGGAGTTTTTCAATTTTGTAGTTCTGAAGTATTTCTTCCGCTTGGGTAAGTGTAGTTCCTTTAGGCGCGGTAATCAGGCTCTCTTTGGTCATTACATCCCGCACCGGGCGTTTCATATCCTTTTGAAAGCGCAGGTCGCGGTTGGTTACTATACCTTTTAGTGTCTTTTTATCATCAACTACGGGGATGCCGCCAATTTTATACTCCTTCATTATCTTAAACGCGTCGGCCACTATAGCGTTCTCGTTCAAGGTTACCGGGTCCTGGATCATACCGCTTTCTGAGCGTTTTACTTTACGCACTTCGTCAGCCTGACGCTGTATACTCATGTTTTTATGTAACATGCCTAAGCCGCCGGCCTGTGCAATAGCAATAGCCATCTGGGCCTCGGTTACGGTATCCATTGCAGCGGAAACCAAGGGAATGTTAAGCCTGATCTTTTTAGTTAAAAAAGAACCTGTGTCGACTTCGCGCGGTAAAACTTCTGAATAAGCCGGGAGTAGTAAAACGTCGTCGTAGGTTAAACCTTCGGCAACAAATTTGGAGTTGTAAGACTGCATAGCAAACAATGATTTTGGAGATATTATTTGCCGGGCAAAGCTAATGATTATTTCGGATTTCGGATGTTCAATTTCGAATTTTGTTTTTTAATTACCTTTTG
>CAMLFI010000437.1 GCA_946479225.1 uncultured Mucilaginibacter sp.
TTTGCACACTCAAATCACCGGGTCTGCGACCTGGTGTAGTTTGAATTATAGTTGTTCTTCCCGGTCTGATTGATGTTGCAGCAGTGCCACCGGCATAAACAGGGCGTGGATTTTGTTTTTGTCCGTAGCCACCAACTAAGAAACCGCCGCCGCCGTAACCATAACCCCCATATCCGTAACCATAGCCACCGTAGCCCCATGGCGAATAACCATAACCGTAGCCCAAGCCATAACCGTATCCATAAAACGAAGCGTAATATGGATCATAAAAATAGGGTGAGTACATACCCCCATATAAGAATGGATCATAGCCATATCCCATACCATAATTGAATCCTAAACCCATGTTCCAGCCATAGCCACCCCAACCAAAACGATTATAGGGCGAATAGCCATAGTAAAAGTTGTTATACATGGAGAAGGGAGAATAATAACCAAAGCGGTTTATCCTCGACGCGTAATCACCGTAGTAATAATAGTCGTCATTTTGATAGCCATTGTTATAACCACTATTCGCCTGGTAGTTATCATCGGCATAAACAATTTGGTCTCCGGCTTTCGCCTGGGTATAGTATACATCGTCGTCATCAACGCCCGAAGTAGAAGCTAATTTCTGGCTGGTTGAGCAGGCACTCAATGCGATGGCACAGATAGCTATTAAATATTTAAGGTTGCGCTGCATAGTTTTTAGTATTGGCAGATTTTGAATGTTAGACTGATAATTTAGTTTAAGGTTTAATTAACACGTGCTAATAACGTATAAATTTATAAATTTGGATGCGAAACTATAAAAATAAACAGTCACATTTCTATCACAAAGTATGAGCAAAGGGGTTATAAGTAAAGATGAAGATTACTCGCAATGGTATAACGACCTGGTAATTAAGGCTGATATGGCCGAATACTCGCCTGTAAGGGGCTGTATGATCATTAAGCCATATGGTTATTCTATATGGGAAAAGATGCAGGGCGTGTTGGATAAAATGTTTAAAGATACAGGCCACAGTAATGCTTATTTTCCGCTGCTGATCCCAAAATCATTTTTTTCTAAAGAAGCGAGCCACGTTGAAGGCTTTGCGAAAGAATGTGCCGTTGTTACCCACTATCGTTTAAAAAATGATGGCGAGGGCAATATTATTGTTGATGAAGATGCAAAACTGGAGGAAGAACTGATCATCCGCCCGACATCTGAAACCATTATTTGGAACACCTACCGCGGCTGGATACAATCTTACCGCGACCTGCCGATATTAGTTAACCAATGGGCCAACGTAATGCGTTGGGAAATGCGCACTCGCTTGTTTTTACGTACCAGCGAATTTTTATGGCAGGAAGGGCATACCGCCCACGCTACTGCCGATGAAGCCATTGCCGAGACAGAGCAGATGCTGAATGTTTATGCTGATTTTGTTGAGAACTGGCTGGCGTTGCCTGTTGTAAAGGGACGTAAAACACCCAATGAGCGTTTTGCCGGTGCTTTAGACACTTATTGCATTGAGGCATTAATGCAGGATGGTAAAGCTTTACAAGCTGGTACATCACACTTTTTGGGGCAGAACTTTGCCAAAGCGTTTGATGTAAAGTTTACCAACAGAGAGAATAAGCTCGATTATGTTTGGGCCACTTCATGGGGTGTTTCCACCCGTTTAATAGGCGCGCTTATCATGGCGCACTCTGATGATGCCGGTTTGGTATTGCCTCCAAAGTTAGCACCTATACAGGTTGTTATTGTGCCAATATATAAGCATGAAGAGGAGTTGGCTAACATAACCGCTTATGTAAATGGCCTTTCTAAAGAACTGAAAGCTAAAGATATATCAGTTAAGTTTGATAACCGCGATACGCACCGTCCGGGTGCCAAGTTTGCTGAATACGAGTTAAAAGGAGTTCCGTTACGCGTTGCCATTGGCAGCAGAGATATGCAGAATGGCACTGTTGAACTTGCACGCAGAGATACCAAAACCAAAGAGACCGTAAATCAGGACGGTTTAGGAGCTAAGATCGAGGCCTTGTTAGAAGAGATCCAGCAAAATATTTATCAAAAAGCGGCAGCTTTCCGTGCTGAGAGTACAACTGAGGTTGATTCTTATGACGAGTTTAAACGTTTGTTGGACGAGAAACCGGGATTCCTTTCTGCCCATTGGGATGGTACGCCTGAAACAGAACAGCGCATAAAAGACGAAACCAAAGCTACAATACGTTGTATACCTTTAGATAATAAGCAGGAAGAAGGTAAATGTATTTTGACGGGCAAACCATCGACGCAGCGCGTTCTTTTTGCAAGAGCATACTAAGGCCCCCGACCCCCTAAAGGGGGAGGAAAGGAGGTAGCACAAATAATTATTAACCTATAAAGTTCCCCCTTTAGGGGGCGGAGGGGGTATGAAATTCGCAACTAAAGCTATACACGCGGGCCAGGAGCCCGATCCAACAACAGGCGCAGTAATGACGCCGATATACCAAACGTCAACTTACTGGCAAAAATCCCCTGGCGATCATCAGGGATATGAATACTCGCGTGGTACTAACCCAACACGTAAAGCGTTGGAAAACTGTTTAGCAGCTTTGGAGAACGCCAAATTTGGTTTGGCCTTTTCAAGCGGCATGGGTGCTACTGATGCGGTAATGAAACTATTGCAGCCTGGCGATGAAGTTATTACCGGTGATGATTTGTATGGTGGTTCGTACCGCATCTTCACAAAAGTATTTGCCAATTACGGTATCAAGTTTCATTTTTTGGACTTGTCTAATCCTGACATTATTCGCGAATACGCTAACGAAAACACCAAGCTCATCTGGATAGAAACGCCGACCAACCCCACTATGCAAATAGTGGATATTGCCGCTGTAACCGAAATAGGTAAGGAAAAAGGATTACTAACAGTAGTTGACAATACCTTTGCTTCGCCATATCTACAAAATCCTATTGACATGGGTGCTGATATTGTTATGCACTCGGTAACCAAATATATTGGCGGCCATAGTGATGTGGTGATGGGCGCTCTAATGATGAACGATGAAGACTTGTACAAGCGCCTGTTCTTCATTTACAACGCCTGCGGTGCTACTCCCGGACCGATGGATAGCTTCCTGGTATTGCGCGGCATTA
>CAMLFI010000438.1 GCA_946479225.1 uncultured Mucilaginibacter sp.
AGGTATTGCTCGCGGTAGGCAGCAGCACTGTGCACTTGTAATATGGGTAAGTCGAACTGTTTAAGCCCGGTTAGCAAATCTTCCACATTCAATTCAGAATAAACGGCGTCACGGGCGTGCGCGTGGGCCAGTTTAAATTCCTGGAAAGCTTTTAGCGGTATGCCAGACCCCACGCGGCCTAAACCAATACGGGCAGGTGTAAATGCCTTCAAGGATTGCAGCGGATTATGCTTTTCTATTTTGTCCTTACCCATCGCTAAAGCCTGAGGCATTAAGTAATTTATGACCGGCGTTAACTTCGAGCAGGTTCCCTTTACCGTCAATAATTTCCTGCTGCATTAACCATGCTTCAAACTCGGGTGCCGGGCGCAAACCTAAAACTTTCCGCAAATAAACAGCATCATGAAAGGAAGTTGACTGGTAGTTCAGCATCACATCGTCTGATCCCGGTATGCCCATTACAAAGTTGCAGCCCGACACGCCCAGCAAGGTAAGTAGGTTATCCATATCATCCTGATCAGCTTCGGCGTGGTTGGTATAACAGACATCAACGCCCATTGGCAAACCAAGCAGTTTTCCGCAAAAATGATCTTCCAACGCGGCGCGGATAATTTGCTTGCCATCATACAAATACTCCGGACCGATAAAACCTACCACCGTATTAACCAGCAAGGGCTTATACTTCCGTGCCACGGCATAGGCCCGCACTTCGCAGGTTTGCTGGTCTACTCCGCAATTACCATTCGCCGAAAGGCAGCTGCCCTGTCCGGTCTCAAAATACATAACGTTGTTGCCAATTGTGCTGCGTTTTAATGCTAATGTCGCATCATAAGCCTCATCCAGTAAATTCAGGTTTATGCCAAAGCTGCTATTGGCCAATTGTGTGCCTGCAATGGACTGAAAACAAAGATCAACCGGCGCACCCTGGTTAAGCAGCTGCATAGTGGTGGTAATATGGCTCAACACACAGGTTTGGGTAGGTATGGCAAACTGCAGGCGCAGGTTATCCATTAGCGTTAATAATCCTGCTACTGCCGCCGGACTATCAGTTGCAGGGTTAATACCTATAACCGCGTCGCCGCTGCCGTAAAGCAAGCCATCAATTATGCTGGCAGCCACACCTTTTGGATCGTCAGTTGGATGATTAGGTTGCAAACGCGTAGAAAAATGGCCCTTTAAACCTATGGTGTTTCTGAATTTAGTAACAACCTCTATTTTTTTTGCTACCGCGATAAGGTCCTGGTTGCGCATGATTTTGCACACTGCGGCGGCCATTTCAGGTGTTATACCTGCTGATGAAGCATTAAGCGTATCCCCGTCCGTTTCGTCGCTTAACAACCACTCATAAAACCCCCCTACCGTAAAATGACTGATAGGCGAAAAAGCCTCTTTACTATGGCTATCCACTATCAGCCGCGTTATCTCATCCTGCTCATAGGGAATCAAGGCCTCATTCAAAAAAGCTTTTAAAGGCACATCCGCCAAAGTGATCTGTGCCGCTACCCTTTCCTCATAACTTGAAGCACACACCCCCGCCAGTTCATCGCCCGACCGGAACGGCGAAGCTTTTGCCAGCAGCGTTTTCAGGTCGGCAAAGCTGTATACCTTATTTTTTATGGTATGGCGGTACATTTTTGGTTCATGGTTGGTAGTTCATGGATCATGGATGATAGATCATAGTTGATAGTTCATGGATCATGGTAACTGCCCTATTTGGGTCCCCTTCATTCAATAATTAATCACTAACTCAATCAATAATTCAATAATTATCCTAATAAATCATCGTTCATTATCCTTACTTTATGTTTTCCCATCAGCATAAAAATAGCTATTGCTACAGCCAATAAAGCAAAGAATATAAGGCTTACTTTAATATTAAAATAGATGATCGAAACCAGACAAATGGCAGATAACAACAAAGCGATAGCCGGAAACACAGGATAAAACGGCGATGTAAATGGTCTGTCTAAATTAGGTTCTTTCTTTCGTAAAATAAACAGGCTCACCATGCTCATCATATACATAACTACCGCTCCTAATACTGACAGCACAATGATCTGCGCGGTAGTGCCATTAATTATCGCAATAAAACTTACCACACCGCTTGCTATAATTGCCCAATGCGGGGTTTTAAATTTATGATTCACCTTAGCCAACCCGACGGGTAAATAGCCGCTTCGCGCCATGGCAAATATTTGCCGTGAGGATGCCAGGATAATACCGTGTAACGAAGCGATGAGCCCGAAAAGGCCTATGCTGGCAAATATTTTAGTTAACCCCGCGGTTTTGCCCATCACCAGTCCGATAGCTTCGGGTAAGGGGTAATCAAGGTTACTTAGTTTGTGCCAGTCGGATACGCCGCCGGTTAATATCATCACCGCTAAAGCCAGCAGTACCAGCGTGGCAAGGGCAGAAATATATCCCTTCGGGATGTTCTTTTTAGGCTCCTTCACTTCCTCGGCAACCATCGCCATTCCCTCAATTGCCAGGTAGAACCAAACTGCAAAAGGCAAAGCCGCAAATACACCTGCCCAGCCAAAAGGCATAGGGTCGGTAAGATAATTTTCCATTTTAAAATGAGGAGCTATTACGCCGATGTATAGTAACAATTCGGCTACTGCCAGTACCGTTATGAACACCGAAAACACCGCCGACTCCTTTACTCCCGATATATTCAGTAAAATAAACGCTATGTTAAAAACCAGCGCCGATTGCACTATTGGTATAGCCGGATACAGAAAATGCATATAGCTACCCAACGAAACTGCAATTGCCGGGGTAGCCAGCAAAAAATCTATCAATGTCGCATAGCCTGCTATCAATCCACCAAACGGCCCCATAGCGCGGTAAGCGTAGGCGAAGGCACCGCCTGCATGTGGTATGGCGGCAGTTAGTTCGGTATAGCTAAAAATAAAGGTGATGTACATTACGGTAATAACCAGTGTGGCTATTAGCATGCCGATGGTGCCTGATACACCCCAGCCGTAGTTCCATCCAAAATACTCACCTGAGATTACCAGGCCCACTCCTATGGCCCACAGGTGCACCGGCTTTAAAACTCGCTTTAGTTGTTCTGTACCTGGATTTGCCATAAGTGTTCGGATGCG
>CAMLFI010000439.1 GCA_946479225.1 uncultured Mucilaginibacter sp.
ATTAAATAATTACCCGAAAGCTGCTGCTGCGTTGTTGGTGTTGCGGGCTTTAAAGGGAGATGGTCTAATCTACTATTATTAACCAATTAGTAACAAAGTATAGGCCATTAACATGCAAATACCGCTTATTGCCATAAGCGTTATTCGATACCGGTTTATCACCCGCCAACGGTTGGTTAATATTTTACGTTGAGCCGCGGGTGTTTGCGGATCAAACAATTGCTGATGGATAGGTACAAAATAACGGTTGGTGAATACGGTGGTTAATATTACTCCTGCTATGGCTGCCAATAACAATAACTGTGCTTTTTCGGCAATAGTCCACAGCAACAAGAGCGCTGTTAAAAGACTTATAAAAGACGCCGGCATAAACAATTTAAAGAACTTGCCAAAATTTGCGGCTTGAACGGTCGGTGCGTTCCATCGCGGTAGTTCTACCAAGTGTTGGTAAATGATGCCGCCTGATACAATGG
Organism: uncultured Mucilaginibacter sp.; assembly: GCA_946479225.1. The sequence goes on from CAMLFI010000439.1 coordinate 474, forward strand.
TAAAAAGTATAAACGAAACAGCCAGTAAAACAAGTCCGGATACAAAAGCGAAACTCATCATATTCTTATAGACGATTACAACCGGAAAATATTTTAAAAATTTTAGTGAAAGAGTAGATCTGACCTGAATTGCGGCAGATTTGCCAAATCCTGAGAGCATCCAAAAAGGGAGGGATACCGCAGCAGGATGTCCAACAAAATAAAAAGTGTTAACCCTTGATAATATTTATACTTTATAACTAGTTAACATTGAATATGTTAACCCTGATATTATCTATCAATAAAAAAACCGCCCCACAATTGACTTATGAGACGGCTGCTGTAGAGGTAAAATTAACTACTGATCTTTAAATTACTTCAAACAGTTTTATGTATCAAGACTTTATGATCTCCCGCAGGCAACCTATAAAATTTTGCAATTCATCTACGGTATTATAATAATGCGGCGACGCGCGGATGGCCCACTGAATGCCCTTTTCATCAAAATCGATCAACCCGAACGCCCGATAACTGGGAACCACATTAATTTTACGTTTTAATAGCTCTCCCACAATATGTACCGGGTCACCGCCGGCCACGGTAAAGGTAACCAGCCCGGCAAGCTCAGGCCCTTTGTCCAGCACACGCACCTTGTCCAGGCCCGTTAATTCCTTTCGAAGTATGCCTGATAGCCAGCGTACCTGCTGCCATATCCTGTCTTCGCCAATAGCCAGGCAGTAGGCAATCGCGGCGCTTGTGCCCAGCACGGTGGAGTAGGCAAATTCCCAGTCTTCAAAGCGTTTGGCGTCGGGCTGCGGGCGGTAAATTCCTTTTTCGGTCCATTCTGCTCCCCGCATATCAATAAACATCGGCTCAAGACCACGCTGCAGCGCTTTTTCAGAGATATAGAGTATGCCGGTTCCCCTTGGCCCCCTTAAAAATTTACGGCCGGTAACGCTTAAAAAATCACAATGAAGTTTCGTTACGTCCAATTTCATCTGCCCGGCAGATTGGCAGGCATCAAGTATATACCATGTATTTTCGTTGCCGGCACGCAGGTAATCTGCATAGATATTACCGATCTCGTGTACAGGCTGTACCAATCCGGAATTGGTGGGTATGTGCGTAATGGCCAACAGTTTTGGTCGAAGCGCTATTAGTTTTTCGCGCAGATCATTCAAGTCAACACCACCCATAGACGAATTATTGATGTGAACGATCTTTATCCCCAGGCGTTTGCTGAGAGAAAGAAACTGGATCTGATTGGACACGAAATCGTCATTATCTGTTAGTATGATATCTCCCGGCTCAAATGGTATGGATGACAGCGCGCGGGTGTAAGAATCGGTTGCACTGGCTGTGAATGCAATATTTGCAGGGTCGCAATTAAATAACAAGCCCGCTTGTCTATAAAAATCATTCACCGCTTCAGCACGTTTGGCGGCGGCCTCATAACCACCAATCGCGCCCTCCAGCAAAATATGGTCAATTTGCGCTTTCGTAACAACGTCGGGCATTAAACCGGCACCAGCATTATTTAAATGAACTACATTTTTGATACCGCTTGTTTCGCGCCTGAACTTTTCTATTTCGTTTAAGGAAAACGCGTTGGTCAAGGTGTCGTTAATAGTTGTACTATCCATCATCATTTTAATTATATTCAGCTATACATTCAATTTCTACCAAGGCGCCCATGGGAAGGCCTTTTACCGCCACAGTACTACGTGCCGGCGTATGGTCTTTAAAATATTGACCATATACATCATTCATTTCGGCAAAAAGCGACATATCGGTTAAAAACACATTCACTTTTACCACATTACCCAGGGCAAGTCCCGCTGCTTGCAGTACCAGTTGTAGATTTTCAATCGCGCGACCAGTTTGCATCGTTATCGTTTCCCCGTAAATCGTCATCGATTCAGGATCCAAGGGTGTCTGTCCGGAACAGTACAACAAATTGCCGGTTTTAACGGCGTGGGCATAAGGCCCAATTGCTTTTGGCGCGGTGGCCGCAGTTATCTTTTCCATATGTTAATGTATTTAATGACGCAAAATTATGGGCGTAGCTGCGCATTATTTTTGCACATATTGTGACATGTTGAATTATTTATGCATATTTCGACTACAATCGCGAGATATATGCAAATAGATGAATTTGACAAACGCTTGCTTCAGGCCTTGCAACAAAACAACCGTTTAACCAACGAAGAACTCAGTAAGGTTGTTAGCTTAAGCCCGAGCGCTATACAGCGGCGGATTACACGCCTAAGAGCCAATAAATTTATTGAAGCGGATATTGCGGTTATATCTCCCAAAGCAGCCGGGATGGGTATTAGTTGTGTTGTTGATGTTGTATTGCATGAGGGCAGCTCCAAAGCCATAGACAAGTTTAAAACCGAAATGCAGAATTGTCCGGAGGTAAGCCAGTGTTATTATGTTACCGGCAGCTATGATTTTGTGATAGTTGTTAATACCCGGGATATGCAGCACTTCGAGCAATTTTCCAAAGAAAAGCTAATGGATAATCCCAATCTGAAGCACTTTTATACCCATGTAGTGATGGACAAAGTAAAGGTAACATACGGAGTGGCGCTTTAATTTAGCTTCTACCGACCATTTATGAGCGATACATGTAACGGCTCATGATTTA
>CAMLFI010000440.1 GCA_946479225.1 uncultured Mucilaginibacter sp.
AAGGTGATGTATTACAGTCGGAAAAAATGACCTCGACTGACGATATCATGAAAACCCTTCAGCAAAACAACCAGAACCTGCTATCCATAACGGGAGATTTTAAATTATTGAGCCGCAAAATATTACAAGGTAAAGGTACTGTAGGTACGCTGATGGCGGATAGCTTAATGGCTATACAGCTTCGCAATTCCATGCGCAACCTGGAAGCGGCTACAGGCAGCGCCGCACGCATGGCTGTACAGCTGGATAAGTTTAGCAGAACCATCAATACCAAAGGCGGTTTAGCAGATAAATTATTTACCGATACTACTACATTCAACAAGTTTACAGCAACTGCGGAGCAGTTTCAGCAAACTGCAAAAAATGCAGCTGCCATTACCGATAACCTTATTAAAGCTACCAATAAGTTTAACAGCAATGATAATACGATAGGCATTTTATTAAACGACCCTACAGCGGCCGGACAAGTGCGTAGCACGCTTAATAACCTGCAGCAAAGCTCGGTTAAATTAAATGATAACATGCAGGCGCTTCAAAGTAACTTCTTCCTTAAAGGTTTCTTTAAAAAGCGCGAAAAAGCAAAGCAGGATAGCATAAAGGCGGCTGAGAAGTTGAAATAAGTCGGGAAGTCGGAAACGTCAACTTTTGTTCTGTTCGTTTTTAGGCCTAACTTGTTACGTAAATTTTGAAAAATTGTGTGGATGCATTAGCACCACTGCTCTTTCTTGCTTCAAACTTCGCCCATCCGTTTTTTATCAAAAGCAATTGTACCGCTTCGCAATAATCCATTTGTCTGTCGTTGTAGTAAACTATCTTGTTAAGCGAACGTGAGATATCAACCGGAGAGACTTCAGCTTTAGATTGTACACCCTTACTCAATAAGATATTGTTCATGCGCTCAGCTTTTTCTTTCAGGGCGGGCAAATAGTAAATTCTGACAATGGCTGACTTCAAAATTGTTTCAAGATTGTTTTTTATCAGGATTGGGGATACCGTTTCGTTGGCTTTAGTTATTTCCTTCTGTGTTTTTTTACTAATGCTATCTTGTGTAAACGCCACTGCACTTTTCAACTCTATATAAGCGGAAGAAATTTGATGATAATCTTTCAAAGCCGAATCGCGCTTTTTAATCACTGTACCTAAACTGTCATTATACAATTTAATCTGTTTGTCAAGGGTGTCTTTTTTTGCTTCAGCTCTCGTTGTTTCAAGGTCGGCTTTTGCATTCTTTAAACTTGATAAACAACTCTGATAACCAAAGCCGAATATTGCTATTAAAACCGTGATGATAGACGTCCAATGCGATAACTTTCTGTATGGCGGCTTTTCCAGTTCTTTTAAACTTAGTTCTAACTCGCGGACTTTCAACTCCAGTTCGCGTAATTCAAGACGGGGCTTTAAATTTTCGTCTGCCATAAGGTTGAGGTTTTAGTTAATTACTATGCAATATAGTAATCGTTTTGATATAACTAACTGCCAGTATGCAATTTAACCTGTTTGAAAAAAAATAAGATAATTCCCCAATCCTGCGCGAGCTTAAAAGCCTGACTATTTTTGTAGCCGATGTTTTCTAAGAATTAATCTCCAACTTATACCCCTTACCCCGTATAACCACAATTTTAATGTTCGGATCAAGCTCCAGTTTTTTTCTGAGTTTGGATATGAACATATCCAAACTGCGCCCAACAATAACACCTTCATCTTCCCATATCTCTTTTTGCAGCCGGCTTCTGTCTATGGTCTGGTTAGGCGATAATGCGAAAATGCGCAGTACACGGGTTTCCGTTCCGGTTAATTCTATCGTTTGTCCATCTACAATTAGGTTACGATGCTTCGCATCAAACAATACAGAGCCTAAAGTAATAGTACCCGTATCCTGACCATCTGTCGCCTCTCTCCGAGGTTTAGCAGATCTGAAAAACAGAAAACCGACAAAAGCTAAAAAGGGCAGGCCACCCAAAATATATCCGGTTGTTGCAGTGTTTAAGCCCGAAGGTTTAAATTTAATATTGATCATATAACACGCTGTAGGTTGCTTTCTTCCCTTGCATGCCACAATTTCATCTTTTTTATTTTTTGATATCGCATAGCCATAAGCTACACTGGAGTTGCCACAATTCAAAACGTTGACAATGTAATCGCGTGCGAGTGGATCCTGGGCCAATACACGACGGGTAGTATTTACCAAGGAGTCCGGTTGAAAAGTAAGCTCATTCTCAAACTTGAGCTGGTATTCATTTTCTGCTATCTTTTCTACCGGCAGCACCCTTGATGTACTGTCGCCCGACTGTAAAAGCAGTTCGTGCCCTATCCTGCGAAGTAAAACTTCCCGCCTGGCAATATCAAAGCCGTTATCGTCCTTCATACTGAAAGCCACGCAGATCACAGCAATAAAAGGAAGTAGTGTCAATCCGAACAGGTACTTGCGCTTCCCTGACAGGATATTTCGGCTAACTAACATAACGTCAATATTTTATTTACAAAGTTTACATTTTTATTTACAATCCTGCTTCTTCAAACGGAAATATATCAAAGTAATTTCGCTGAACCAATTTTTTATCGGGCAAACTCGAAGACTATTTATGACGAGGATCAAATGCACCGGTGGAAAATAGATAGCTAAGTAGCGACGAATCTCCCGTCAATATTTTCAGAATACTAAATAATCTAATATGTTTTTTAAACGGTTAAACCTCACACAATTATAAATGAAAATTACATTTCTGGCGCTATTAGCCATTTTTCTATCCGCACAGTTATCCTTTGCACAAGGCCCTCATAGCGTAAAGGGCATTACCGTTGATTCTGTTTCAAAAGCCAAATTAAGTAGCAGTGTAAGCATATTGAATGCAAAGGATTCTGTTTTACGCAAGTTTACTTACGCTGATGATAATGGCGCATTTAATGTAAGCGGCTTACCGGCTGGCAAATATTTGTTATACATTGTCTACCCCGGTTATGATAAAACGATGAGGCACTTTACTTTGGGGCCTCTAAGCGCGGTTACTGACCTTGGGAACGTTGGGATGAGCGCTGTAATTAAAACATTAAATGAAGTAACCATAAAAAGCACGCCGCAGGAAATTAAAATAAA
>CAMLFI010000441.1 GCA_946479225.1 uncultured Mucilaginibacter sp.
TCAACAGCCTCGGGGATCTTTAACAGCGGCTCGGCGCTGGGGGCCATTATTGTGCCGCCATTGGTGGCCTACTTAAGCATTTTATACAGTTGGCAAACCACATTTATTATTTTGGCCGCTTTTGGTTATTTATGGCTGGTGGTATTCTGGTTTATCTATTACACCCCAAAACAGGATGTTAATGAACCTAAACCAAAGGCGCTTCCGGCGGGAAAGCTGTTAAAATCAAGGTTTGTTATCACCTTCATCATCTCCAAATTCTTCCTTGACCCGGTTTGGTATTTTGTTACGTTTTGGTTGGGCCGCTATATGGTTGATGTGCACCACTGGAGCTTAAAACAAATTGGCTGGTACGCTACCATCCCATTCATAATAGCTGATATTGGTAACGTTGCGGGTGGTTACTTTACCCAGTATATCATCAAAAAAGGCATGCCCATACCAAAGGCGCGTAAACTGTCTGTTTGCCTTTCTGGGGCTATAATGGGCGTTTCGTTATTAAGCGCGCCGTTTGTTATCACGTCGCCTATGTGGGCGCTTATTATTTTCGGCTTTGCCGGATTTGGCTATACATCATATACAGCTAATTCACTGGCCTGCCCGGCAGATGTTGTTCCTAAAAGCTCTGCCGCAACGGTGTGGGGAATAGGCTGTGTGGGCACGGGTTTGGGTGGCGCGCTGTTCCAATCCCTTTCGGGCGTTACATTAAATGTGTTTGGCAAAGCCAACATTACCCAGGGGTATGATTATTTGCTTTTTATGTATGGCGGGATAGCCATTATTGGTATGCTGGTAGTATGGTTTTTAATGGGACCAATTGTTAAAGACCAAAAACTGTATGCCTATGCAGCCGAAATTGACGAGGGCAAATCAGCCTAAACAAAAATATCCAGGTAAGTAACTACGTCAGAAACCGGGACAATGCCGTGCTTTTGTATGGTATTAAAATATAAGCTGTCGCCTTTTCTCAGGGTGTACTCGGCATCTCCTACTTTCATTTTCATCTCGCCGTCAATAACAAAAATAAACTCCTCCCCATCGTGCGATAACTGGTGAGATTTAACCTCGCCTTTTTTTGCAACGAACAGAAAAGGCTGCATCTTTTTTTCGTGAAACTCAGACGCGTATGGGAAAATGGAATAGCCTTTTTCGGTGCGCATCAATTTGCTTTCGGCCTCGGCGCGGGTAGTGGCAATAGCTTTGGCCCAGCCATCCTGCTCCATTAAATTGGATATGGTGGTGCCAAGGCTCTGGGCAATTTTTACCAAAGAAGCAACAGAGGGCATGGTCCTGTTATTCTCAATTTTTGAGATCATACTTTTAGACATTCCGCAGCTATCGGCAAGCTCCTGTAAAGTACGTTTTTGTGTGACCCGCAATATCCGGATCCTGTCACCAATATTAAAGGTTTTATCTGCCTTGCTATCTTCCATCAATAAAATTGTTGTCCTGTTCAGAACTTTTTGCAGCCGCTAAAATAGTTAACTTATTTTATAATAAGTTAACCTGGTTTAAAGCGATTTATCTAAGCTGAATCAGCTATAAGCGCCACATTCAAATCCACAGCTAATTGGTTAGTTAGCAGGGTGACAAATATGTTACATTTCCAGTGTTCCAATAGTGCGGTATAGATTTATATTTGTACTTAGGCATTTAGTATGCAAACGATTGAGAACCGGTTGCGCTAAAGCGCTTTTAAACCAATTTGTTATTATAAACTCTTATTGTTTTTAGTAGTATAATCAAATACGCTTTTCAATTTTCATGAGATCATCTACAAAAATTATTGGTTCGTGTGCTGCCTTATTGTGCTTGCTTGTTTATGTAAGCTTTGTTGCAGACCTGCCTCCTTTTGGCAATCATAAAACATGGGCGCACTATGCAGGCAGCCCAGATCAGTCGAAGTTTTTTAACGGCAGCCAGATCACCAAACAAAATGTTAATCAATTACAGGTAGCCTTTGTTTATCCTACGGAAGATATTGGGGCTAACCAATTCAGCCCTATTGTGGTTGATGATGTTATGTATCTTACCGGCAAAAGCAATTCGCTCATTGCTATTAATGCTACTACAGGTAAAGAAATATGGATCCATACAGGCTTAAACGGTATTACCCGCCGTGGCATCAACTACTGGGAAAGCAAGGACCGTAAAGACCGCCGCCTGATATTTACCCTTAACAACACCATACAGGCTATTGATGCCCAAACCGGTAAGTCCATCACCACATTTGGTAACAATGGCTACACCGATATGCGTGAGGGACTTGACCGCGAGGTTACCAGCATCCGCAGAATGCAATCAATGATGCCGGGTGTTATTTATGATAACCTTTTGATATTGGGCTCTGCACCGGGTGAAGGATACTTCTCGCCTCCGGGGCACATACGCGCTTACAATGTAATTACCGGCAAACGCGAGTGGATCTTCCATACTATCCCACATCCGGGTGAGTATGGCTATGACACATGGCCTAAAGAAGCTTACAAGTATGTAGGTGGTGTTAACGTTTGGGGCGAAATATCCGTTGACGTTAAAAGAGGGATTGCCTATTTGCCAATTGGCTCGCCAACTTATGATTATTATGGCGGCGACCGCCTAGGAGCCAACCTTTTCGGCAACAGCCTTGTAGCGTTGGATGCAAAAACCGGCAAACGCCTTTGGCACTTCCAAACCATTCACCATGATCTTTGGGATTATGATCTGACATCGGCACCGCAGCTCATCACCGTAAATCGTAACGGTAAAAAAATTGACGCCGTTGCCGTTGCAACCAAACATGGTTTAATGTTTGTGTTTGATCGTGTAACCGGCAAACCGGTATTCCCAATTGTTGAGAAACCATTCCCGAAAAGCGAAATGCCGGGCGAGCAGGCATGGCCTACGCAACCTATGCCATCTTTGCCGCATTTTGTGCGCCATGAAATAAATGAAAAAAATCTTAACCCATTGTTTGAGGGCGAGGAAAGAGCTAAATGGTTGGATCGTATCAAAAAAGCAAAAACAGGGCTGTATGTTCCACCTTCCGACAAATACGAAACCATTATGGTTCCGGGAGCATTGGCAGGTGCTAACTATGGCAACAG
>CAMLFI010000442.1 GCA_946479225.1 uncultured Mucilaginibacter sp.
AGCGCGCCGCCGCCTGTTGATACATAGCTAACGTCGGCAGTCATGTTAAACTTAGATACAGCTGCTGCTGAGTCGCCGCCGCCAATTAGTGAGAACGCTCCTGCTTCTGTAGCTTTTACAACTGATTCGGCAATGGCTTTTGTGCCTATTAAAAACTTCTCCATCTCAAATACGCCCATTGGGCCGTTCCAAAGGATGGTTTTTGATTCTTCAACTACCTTGCTGAATAACTTAACCGTTTCCGGACCAATATCCAATCCCATCCAGCCATCAGGAATTTCGCCGGTTTTGGCTACACCTGTATTGGCATTGTTGCTAAAATCATCAGCGGTAACATTGTCAACCGGTAATAAAAGGTTTACGCCTTTATCTTTTGCTTTCTGTATCAGGTCAAGTGCCAATTGCTGCTTATCCAGCTCCACCAATGATGTGCCGATATTACCGCCGTTGGCTTTGGCAAATGTATAAGCCATACCACCGCCAATAATCAGGTTATCTACCTTATCCAGCAAACGCTCTATCAGCAATATTTTATCAGATACTTTTGATCCGCCCATAATCGCGGTAAAAGGGCGGTCAGGGTCATTCAATACTTTTTCGGCATTTTTCAACTCCGCTCCCATTAAATAACCAAAGTATTTGGCGTTAGGAAAAAACTGAGCTATAACAGCTGTTGATGCATGTGCACGGTGAGCTGTACCAAAAGCGTCGTTGACGTAAATATTGCCCAGGGCAGCTAATTTTTCAGCAAAATCAACATCACCCTTTTCTTCCTCTTTATAAAAACGAAGGTTTTCCAGCAACAACACTTCTCCACTTGCAAGCGCACCTGCTTTTGTTACTGCTTCTTCACCAATACAGTCGTTGGCAAATTCAACCTGCTGACCTAACAGATCAGAAAGATGTTTGATAACGTGCTTTAATGAATCTTTTTCGTTAGGGCCGGCTTTAGGTCTGCCTAAATGCGACATTAATATTACCGCGCCGCCATCCTTAAGAATTTTCTTGATGGTTGGGAGTGCTGCTGTTATCCGGTTATCGTCTGTTATAGTACCGTTCTCGTCAAGCGGAACGTTAAAATCAACACGTATAAGTGCTTTTTTACCTAAAAAGCTTATTTGATCTATAGTTTTCATACAAGTTTATGTTTGTTAGCTAAGCGGGGGCCAAAATCAGCATTTTAATTTTAATACCGTAATGCAATGTGAAATTAGTGAGTGGTGAGGGGCGAGTTGTGGGTTGTAAGTTGTAAGTTGCGGGTTTGAAATATTTGAACAAAGTGTTTGGCCCGCGCGATTCCCTCCCTTGGGAGGGTGTAGGGAGGGGTTTAGCCGCTTTGTTAAACCCCTTCCCGCCATTACACAATCCGACCGCACCCTTCCCCAAGGAAGAAGTTGCTAACCCAGATAAATTTTTTAAGACTTCCGGTTTAAACCCATCGCTATGACGGCAGGATTTCAATTCCCTTCTTATTTACAAGTTCAGCATACATAACATAATGCGGCCCTATGCCCGGCACATCAAATTGCGGCGACACTATTTTTAGACCCAGCCGCTCATAGAATTTAACGGCAACCTGGCGGGCATTACACCAAACATAGTCAACACTACGGGCGCGGAGATATTGCTTCGCAAATTTAACAAGTTCATTACCCACTCCTTTCCCCCTATAGCCATCTGCCGTAGCCATTCCTCGAAGCTGATAGCCAACTCCTGCATAATCGCCGTAGTTTTGCGGATGGAAAGAGGCCGCACATATCAGCTTGTCATCGTCAAAATAACCTAAGTGAAAATTACCCGGTAAATTATCCGACGGGAAACGGCATTCCTCAGGTTGTAGCTTTCCCTCGCGTAAAACAACGTTCCGTAGTGGCAACGCCTCTTCAACTGTTATAAACTTGATCATGATTTAAGCCGATGTATTTTTTCAACCAGATCGGCCAGACGGTTGCTATAACCGCTTTCATTATCATACCAACCCACCACTTTAACAAGGTCGCCAACTATTGACGTAAGCAAGGCATCAAACACACAACTGTGGGGGTTATTTAATATATCTGCCGACACGATAGGGTCCTCGGTATATTCAAGGATACCTTTTAAACTGCCTTCGGCTGCGGCCTTAAATGCCGCGTTAATTTGGCTTACCGTAGGTTTTGTTTTAAGCAGGCAGGTAAAATCTGTTAGCGACCCGTTCAGCACAGGCACACGAATTCCTGCTCCGCCAAGCCGGCCCTCCAAATGCGGAAATATGGCGGTAATAGCTTTGGCCGCGCCAGTAGTAGTTGGGATAATAGATGCGGAAGCTGCCCTTGCACGGCGAAGATCTTTGTGCGGAGCATCATGCAGGCTTTGGTCGCCCGTCATAGAGTGTACGGTTGTAATATAACCATCTACAATTCCCCAGTTCTCATCTAATACCTTTACCATGGCTGCTACGTTGTTTGTAGTGCACGATGCATTAGACAGGATGGGCGAACGCAGATCAACAGCATTTTCATTAACGCCTAATACTACCGTCGGGATACCTTTATCAGAGGGAGGAGCTGAAAGTATAACCTGCCCCGCGCCCGCTGTTAAATGCTTCTGAGCGCCTGCCTTTGAAGTAAATTTACCGGTTGACTCTATAACCACGTCAACCTGCAGCTGCCTCCAGGGTAAAGCTTCCGGGTTGCTCCCGGCAAGTATTTTTATTTTCTGATAGCCAACATAAAGATGGTCATCATCAAAGGTTACAACGCCATTAAACCCTCCGTGTACAGAATCATATTTAAAAAGATGCGCAAGTGTAGCGGTATCGGTCAGGTCGTTAATTGCCACAACCTCAATACCGGGTTTTGTTAAAATACTGCGTAAAAAAATACGGCCTATTCTGCCAAATCCATTAATAGCTATCTTCATTCTGAGGCATTTAGTAAGGCCGCAAAATTACCAAAAAGAAGGGTTACATTAACCCTTACCAATAAAAACAGACATTGAGATTAAACAAACAAATTGCGCAGTGCAATACTCTCGCGCTCTTTTGAACGTATCAGGAAGGTTATCATCCAGTTGAACAACATGGAGATCAAAAATATCATTATGAT
>CAMLFI010000443.1 GCA_946479225.1 uncultured Mucilaginibacter sp.
CTTAAGTGCCAAAAGCATTGGTTATGGTAGATCTTGTCTCGTCTGAATTCTAACACTGAGCTGCCTTTACTCATAAACAATGCGTTAGTGAGCCCGGCACCATGCATGGATACCATAGACTTAGCTGAAGCCATTGTTGCAATTTGTTCCTTCCAGGTCAGATCTTCAAATCTCAGTATATCGTATCCGTTACTTTTAACCACATCCCAAACTTCAGTTTCGTTTAAAACTTTTCTATACCGGGCTTTATCTCGGGTTACATAAATTTTGTTCTGTGCAGTTGGATTAGTTTGTTTAGAAAAGATATGCGCTTGCATATCTGCCAATATCTTATCGTTTGTATAACCCGTTAAACAGGTATGGGTAACAATTGATAGCTTTTTAACCTTTACAAGTTCCGGTTCCTGGATAAACTCAATTCCGGCGGGGTTTAAGTCGAAAAACTCCAAACTCTCCAGCCCTACTTCCCTAATGTATTTTGATTCAGGAAGTAATAAAATGTAATCTTTTACTAAGTCCTTGATTGCAAACAAACGGGGTAATACATCGCAAAACCAATGGTAGTGCGAACTTGACCATTCATCAAAAGCTAAAAGGTACTTACCATCTCCTAATGCCCTTTTTGTTTTGAAAAGCACTCTTTTAACATAATGCTTATAGGTAAGTTTCTTTTTATAACGCTTTTCGTCCAATAAAGAAAACTTGTTAAGCATTAGTTTTTCCTGCTCGTATGCAAACCCCATGTGGTTTACAACACAGTTTTTCATCTCTATCAACCTTACATCGTAAGTTTGATAAGAAAACTCTTTTTTGCAAAAGTCGAGTTCGCCCTCAACATAGTTTACGGGCATTTCTCTGTTTATGGTATAACTATCTAAAATATGTGTAGACGGTTCGCTTTTCATCTTATATCAACCTTCACCATTCAACTTGTCTTTAATATTTTGCCAATCGGTCATCATCAAGCTTTGTAGCTCGTGCTTGCGCTCGGCATTTTTTACGTATTTCTTTGCCTTTCTAAGCAAAAACGCATCTCGCGGCGGAATAAGGGGGTTATTACTGAACTTAGTTTGGGTGAACAAATGCAAAAATTCACCATCAGTATAAAAATTATAGCCCAGCTGATCAGCAATTGACCTTAACGCCGCTTCGTTGTAAAATGCGATATGCTGCCCGGTCTCGGTTGAGAAGTAGTTCCAGTCTTTTACTGTGCTCACACCTTCCGGTTGCAACTCTGTGCTAAACAATAAGTTGTAAGAATAGCCCAACATTTTTTTAATATCCTCCATTGGATTGGCCAGGTGCTCAAAAACCTCAAAGGCGGTAACAAGCTCAAAACGCTTACTTTGCGGCAGCGTATTCAGGTCAAAATACTCAGCAAACAAATTCTGACAATAGGGATCAGTATGATAGTAATCAAATCCTTTGTCGCGCATTAAGCGGGTAAAAAGGCCATAGCCGCCTGCATAATCTAAAAATTGCTTGTGTTTGTTGAACGATGTTAGCAACAGTTTTTTCGTCCGTTCGCTTAATTGCAGGTTGCGATAAACCATGCCCACATCCAATTTTGTAATGGCCGATGAGTAGGCATCTGCCAGCCAGTAAGGCTCCTCGGTTTGAATAAAGCCGGTGTCGGCACACTGATAAAACTTAACATCGTATTTGCTCAATACTTTGGCTGTAAATATCAGGCTGGTATTGCCACCGGTTATTTTGCTTTGCATTGGCTAAATATGCAAACTTTTAAACAGCAAATAAAACATCTGTACATCAATATAAATCAGTGCGTGAAGCTGGTCTTGGCTAATTGCCTATTAAAATCCTGGCTTTACTGCGGTTAAGTAAAGAAACGATGCCGAAGGTAATTGAATAAGCAACTAAAAATGTAGCTATTTTAAGCAGTAGGAACCCCGTAACGCTCATGGTGTAAACGTCAAAATTGAAGTGTATAAACACTTCGGGCACTACAAATGCTACTATTATAGAATGGATAAGATAAATGCCATAAGTGGTTTGGCGTGGCTTTAAAGCAGTTGTAAAACTGAATATTTTTATCTTCAACAGCAAAACAAAAAACACCAACGAATAAAGCAGATTGCTAAACCTCAGCGTATTGGCCATATCGGCAGTGCGGCCGGTTAATTGATACATCTCATAAACAGACAAGCCATATGTTATAAGCAGGCTAACAATTATAAGAGGATACGACAACTTTTTAACGCCCTCTTCTATTTTGTACCAATATCTGCGCAGCTGCGCCCCCAGCCATAAAAAAAACACAAAGCCCAAAATAGCCGTAGTGTGGCGTGGCTGGATCCATTCGAAATAAATATTGACGCTGTAAAAAAGTGTGAAAATAAATAAGGATACACCCAAATATAGGGAGTACAAATAGCGTCTGAAAATGAGTAATATAGTAATACTGATCAGAAAATTAATAATAAACCAGTAGTTAGAATAGAGATACGCTTGCTCAATGTTATAAAAAATATTAGCCGCAGTAAATTCGCCGCGGTGATAGATGCGCTCTTTAACCGCCAAATTTATTATCATGACTAAAACATTTATCAACGACCAAAACACCCAGGGACCAAGTGTGGTTGATAAGCGCCTTTTTAAGTATTGGATAGGCGTGTAATCGGTAAACTTTTCGCTAATTAAAAACCCGGCGAGCAGAAAGAAAGCAACGGTACCGAACTTTGCCAGCTGCATAAAACCAATGTAGCCCCAGTAAAGCTTGGATCCTTTTGCGAAATTATAACTGCCAATGCTGTGCTCGGTTACAATTGCCATCATGGCAATGCAGCGTATGGCGTCAATAAAATCGTAATTTTTCTTAGCCGGAGCCTCGTTGATCAGATTATGCATAGATAGATGTGCAACAAATATAGGGGATATTTGTGCGAGTGGCCCAAAGACTTAGTTGAAACAGACTTATAAGTCTGTATTAGAGGGAATAAAAAGCTTATCCAAATCTTTATAAACTATCTGCGTACTAAAGCCGCTGGTAAAAGCCCGAGTGCTTAGGGCGCTTTGCTCATTATAAACGCTATTGTCATTAAGCAGCAAAATAATGT
>CAMLFI010000444.1 GCA_946479225.1 uncultured Mucilaginibacter sp.
ACAGCTAATCTTACTGACTTATAAGTAGTTTCAAAGTGTTCCAAACTGTTTCGGGTTAAAATGTTAATACGCTTATAAACAAACAGTTAATACCGTCAGTCATATTTTCAATAACACAAGGCTTTATATTTTTTGGAACGGCAGCGCCCGGCAAACAAGCGCAAAAAACAAAGGACCGGCGTACGGGCCGGTCCTTTCAAACTAAATATAAACTGATCTACTATAAAGGTTTTGCCGCTGGGGCAACTTTAGCTTCAGGTGCTTCCTTTGCTTCTGGTTTCTCCTTTGCCTCAGGTTTTTCAGGTGCTTCCGGTTTCTCAGGCAATTCCTTAAGCTCTTTGATGATTTCCACCTCTTTCATCACTTTTTTAAGTTCCGGACTATCTTTAAACTTTTCGGCCATTTTTTGCGCCTTTTCTACCATTTTTTGCTGTTGCTTTTTCCACTCGGGGCTGTTAGTCATTTTTTTACTCATCTCGGCCGCCTTTAGGCCAAACGCGGTGGCGCTTTTAATAAGCTCTGCCTGGTTTTTTTGCCATTCGGCGCTGTTGGTAACTTTTGAACTTAGCTCCGCAGCTTGCAGGCCAATTTCTACAGCTTTTTGCACCAGTTCGTCTTTGCGCTCTTCCCAGTTTGGGCTGCCAAATTCCTTTTCTAATTCGGCTGCCTTTTTTTCAAGAACAGCTTGCTTCTTTTTCCATTCAGGACTGTCAAACTGTTTCGACATTTTTTCGGCTTGTTTTTCAATAGCAGCTTGTTGCTTTTTCCATGCTTTGCTTTCAAACTTTTTACTCATAGCCACCGCCTGTTTTTCAATCGCAGCCTGTTGTTTTTTAAATGCAGGGCTTTCAAAATAGGTGTCCATTTTGTCAAAATGGGCGCTCATTTTGTCAAATGCCGAGTCGGTTCTAAACTTGAAATTAAAATTGTGGTCTTCTCTGACTTCCAAATCATGCTTTACATCGGCAGGCAGATCAGCGGCTGAATTATATTCTTTACGATTGCCCTTGTCATCAACAATTATGACCTTATATTTTCCGGGCTTTTTAGTGGTATCACCCAGATTGGTAAACGTAGTATCGTCGTATTTAACCTCCACTCTGTGTTTTTTAGCTTTAGGTGCAACGGCAACTTCAGGAGCGATTTGCTCTGACGATCCGATATCGCCACCTGACGTAAAGGCTGCCAGCATTTTAATTGCCGGATCAAGGTTTTTAACTTTCAATTTTCCGTCTTCAACTTTTGGGTTAAGCCAGGCTATGCTGGTTATGCCGAAGGTAAGCGCCAGTACGGTTGCCAATACCGGGCGAATATTTATGGAGTGTTTTTTTGTTTTCATGATTCTTTCAATTCTGTTAAGTAATTCAAATTTTCGCTTACCGGTAGCAGCAAGGGCCAGTTGCCATTGGTATTGCTTGTTTTCTTCTAATTTTAGCAGGGTTTGGGCGTAAATAAAGGGCCTGCTGGTGGTTGCTATCACCAGGTCATCGCAGCTATGCTCTCTTTCCTCGCTGATGATTTTACCTATCAGCCGGGCAAAGGGGTTAAAGAAAAGCATAATGCCTATAACCTGTTGAATAAAATTATGAAGGTAATCGTTGCGTTTAACGTGGGCCAGTTCATGCAGCAATATGGCTTCAACTTCTTCCGTATTTAAATAACAGGATATAGATATCGGAAGTAGTATTATTGGTTTAAAAAAACCGGTTACACAGGGCACATCAACCCATTCGCAAAACGCAGCATCAACTTTTGTTTTTAGATTTAATTGAGACGATAGCTTGCGGATAGATGCAGCAAATTCTGTTTGCGTAACGTATTTTTTTATTTGGTAAATGTTATTCCACGCGAAGGCTAGTTTAAGGGTATTAAAAACAAGGCCAACTACATATAATATTGTAACATAAGGCATATAGCCTGCAATAGTTACATAGTATTTGTTAACCGGAGCTTGAATGCCCGTGTCTATTAACGCGGGCAATGCAACCGGATTAAGCGCCAGCGGTGTAGTTGATTGCCATTCGTAGTTGATCAGTTGTAAAAATAAGGTGTATAAAAACCATCCTAAAACAGCAGTAAGTGCACCAAAGCCAACACGATACCTGATAGCGGCCGGGACCTGCGGGAAAATCAATATAAATATGCGCAACAGCATATATATAATTAAGCCCTGCCACAGCGAATGAACTACCGTGATACCTAAAACCTGGCTGATGTTATAAAACAGATTTTCCATGACCCTTTAGTTTTTCTTTAAACTAATTACTAACCTTTATTCTCAAATTGCTGTAAATACTTCCTTATCGCGTCCAACTCATCGTTTGATGCACGGTGCTGCCCAAGCGCCTGTATCACCAAATCAGCAGTTGATCCTTTAAATACTGTATTGATAATTTTATCCAGCGCGGTGCTTTGTGCCTGTTCCCTGCTTATTAAGGCTTTATACAAGTGTGTTTTGGCCGTAGTGTCGCGCTCAACCAAGCCTTTGTCGTGCATTATCTGCATTAACTTTAGCGTAGTTGTGTAACCGGCATCTTTATTTTTTGCCAGTTCTTCATGCACGTCGCGTACGGTACATTGGCCCTTTTTCCAAATCACCTGTAAAATTTCAAGCTCGCTTTCTGTGGCTTTTAGTTCCATAATTTCTCTATACGAATATCTTCGTACAAAGATGTACGATTGGTTTCGTATATGCAAGAGAAAAATGAAAATTTTTTCAAAATATTTTTATTTAGTTTTGCGTTACACATATATTATAGTCGCCTTAACGGGTAATTTGTTACAAGTCGGCTATCAAAAACGGAAAACAGACGATCCTGCTTCCATTGCATCTTATTAAAAAATTGAAGTTTAATACTTTAGCCATGAGATTTCAAGGGTTGGTTTCTATTATAAAACGCTGCGGGATAATTGCGCTTATTTTATTTCTTCAAATTACTGATAGCGCGGCGCAAAACTTACGTGTAGCCGCTGCCGCCAATCTTCAAAGCGTTATAGGGGCACTTCGGGCAGATTTTAAAAAGAAAACAGATCGGAAGAGCACACGTCTGAACTCCAGTCACGACGAATGATCTC
>CAMLFI010000445.1 GCA_946479225.1 uncultured Mucilaginibacter sp.
TTTTTTTGTAAATTTGCTACCAAATGGAAGTAATAACATGAATAAGACGGTTGAACTGGTGAAGCTTTGGGGCGAATACGAGCAGCAATATCCCGCGGCGACTATTGATGATTTTTGCCGCCACAGGCTGGCCACCACAAAAACCAACCTACCGCCTATGCCTGGGGGTGAACTGCGGCCCGATATAAACGGTCGGCTTGTTATTTTAATAAGGCGTATTGGCAAATTCCATATAGCTTACTCCAACAAGGCTTTAGAGGGCACCGGTCTGGATCAAATGGAAGAATTCGGGATACCGGTAACTATCTTTAATCAAAAAAAACCCATCAAATCTGAGGCTATCTTTAATAATATAATGGAGCTTTCAAGCGGCACCAATATGCTTAACCGGATGAAAAAGCGTGGCCTGGTTGATGAATATGATGACGAGGATGATAAACGGGTAAAGCGTTTAAAATTAACGCCAAAAGGCCAGAATACTTTACTAAAGGCCAAGGAACGCGTATTGAAAGTTGCGCACATGATGGTGCATACACTTAGCGACGAGGACAAGGAACTATGTATGCAACTGTTAAAGCCGGTAGATGATTTTTTTACCGGTAGATATCAAAAACAAAAGAATAAATCTTTTGAGGAGATGTATAAAGAGAATGTGGTTATAAAGGATTAGCGATTTTGCCGCCCATCCCTTATAACCATTTTTAAGGTATTACCCCAACAAATTCTTCCAGCTCACCAAATCGCCAATGATCTTTTCTAATTGATCAGCAGGAACACGCTCCTGCGCCATGGTATCGCGGTGACGGATGGTTACGGTGTTATCTTCTAAAGTTTGATGATCCACTGTAATACAAAAAGGTGTACCTATCGCATCCTGACGACGATAGCGTTTGCCTATAGCATCCTTCTCCTCGTATTGCAGGTTAAAATCAAGCTTTAGCTTATCCATTATCTCACGGGCTTTTTCCGGCAAGCCATCTTTTTTAGTCAACGGGAAAATGGCTGCCTTAACCGGCGCTAAACAAGGGTGCAGGCGCAATACAGTACGGCTATCTTGTTTTTCTTCGGTGCTTAAGTCCTCTTCCTCATAAGCGTTGATCATGGTTAACAGGAACATGCGGTCCAAACCGATAGAAGTTTCTATCACGTAAGGCACGTAATTGCCGTATGGCTTACCGCTTTCGTCCAATTCCGGATCAAAATACTGCATTTTTTTTCCCGAGAACTTTTGGTGCTGACTCAAGTCAAAATCGGTACGGCTATGTATCCCTTCCACTTCTTTAAAGCCAAACGGAAAATTAAATTCTATATCATAAGCGGCGTCAGCGTAGTGTGCCAGCTTGGTATGTTCGTGGTAACGGTATTTAGCAGCGTCAGTACCTAAAGCCAAGTGCCATTGTAAACGGGTTTCTTTCCATTTATCAAACCATTCTTTTTGCGTGCCGGGACGCACAAAAAACTGCATTTCCATTTGCTCAAATTCGCGCATGCGGATAATGAACTGACGGGCGATCACCTCGTTACGGAAAGCCTTGCCTATTTGCGCAATACCGAAAGGAATTTTCATCCTGCCGGACTTCTGCACGTTTAAATAATTTACAAAAATACCCTGCGCTGTTTCCGGGCGAAGGTAAACAACATCAGCATCGTCAGCCACAGCTCCCATCTGGGTGCTAAACATCAGGTTAAACTGGCGCACTTCTGTCCAGTTGGCGGTTTTGCTTAAAGGACATTTAATATCATGTGCTATGATCAGTTCGCGCAGGCGGGGCAGGTTTTCGGCCCTAAGCGCCTCGTCCATTTCTTTTTGGAGTTCTTCAGCGTCGTCAGTTTTGCTTTCAGCGTCATAAGCGGCAATCTTATCTTCCAACAATTGGTCGGCGCGATAGCGTTTTTTTGAATCCTTGTTATCAATCATCGGATCGCTGAAACCATCAACGTGTCCACTGGCCTTCCATATTTTGGGATGCATAAATATGGCCGAGTCAATACCAACTATGTTATCATTCAGCTGCACCATGGCTTTCCACCAGTAAGCTTTGATGTTATTTTTCAGTTCGGCGCCGTTTTGCCCGTAATCATAAACAGCGCTAAGGCCATCATAAATCTCACTGCTCGGGAAAACAAAGCCATACTCTTTGGCGTGTGCTATAACGTTTTTAAAAATCTCGTCGGTATTGTTACTCATAATAGGGGCAAATATATATTTTTTGCTAATTGTCTGAACTATGATTTACATGATTATAAGATTGTAGGATTTAATTAACATATCTCAAGCGTAATCTGACTAGTCTCGCCGTAATAAATGATGGTCATCACTTTGCTATGCGTACAGCCACGTTATCTTTATTGTTCAATAAACCATGGAAAAATACTACCTATTTGTAGGGTTAGCCTTTGTCTCCGAAGTTATAGGCACGGTGTCAGGCTTCGGTTCATCTATACTATTTGTGCCTATAGCCTCCCTGTTTTTTGATTTTAAAACGGTGCTGGGCATCACCGCTGTTTTTCATATCTTCAGTAACCTGTCTAAAATAACGCTTTTCAGAGAGGGGATTGATAAGCAGATCGCTCTGAAACTGGGTATACCTGCAGTAGCATTTGTTTTGATAGGTGCATGGCTTACCACATTCTTACCTACGGAGCTGTTAACCCTGTTGATGAACATCGGCTTGCTCCTGCTATCTTGTTATTTACTCTTCAACTTTAATAAAACGGTAAAACAAACCAACGTTAATTTATATGTTGGGGGCGCCTCATCCGGTTTCCTGGCGGGACTAACCGGAACGGGCGGTGCTGTGCGGGGAATAACATTAGCGGCGTTTCAGTTACCCAAAGCTGTTTTTATAGCTACATCGGCACTTATTGATCTGGGTGTTGATAGCAGTCGCGCTGTGGTGTATGTAAGCAATGGTTATTTCAAAGCGGCTTATTTAATATTGATCCCTTTTTTAATAGGCATCAGCATTGCCGGAAGCTACACCGGGAAACTTATTTTAAAGCGGACATCAGAAACAGCTTTCAGATACATTGTTTTGATAACCATTATAGGTATATCGGTTGCTCAAATGG
>CAMLFI010000446.1 GCA_946479225.1 uncultured Mucilaginibacter sp.
GCATCTTTGCCTCTGAAAGGTCCGCCCGAGGCGGTAAGAATAAGTTTTTCAATTGAGTTATTATCCTCGCCAACCAGACACTGATAAATAGCAGAGTGTTCAGAATCGACAGGTAAAATTTTGACATTATGCTTTTTTGCCAGGTCAGTTATTAATTCACCAGCAACCACTAATGTTTCTTTGTTAGCTAACGCGATAGTTTTACCCGCTTTAATAGCTGCAATGGTAGGCTGTAAACCGGAAAAGCCAACCATCGCAGTTAAAACTATGTCAATATCCGGATGGGTAACTGCGTCAATTATGGCGTCTATGCCTGCAAGTACTTTAATTGAAGTGTGGGCCAATGCTTGCTTAACTTCTGTATACTTTGCGTCATCACATATAGCTACATATTCAGGGTTGAATTGTAAAGCTTGTTGTATCAGCAAGTAAGCGTTATTATTAGCAGTTAATAGAAACGCCTTAAATAATGATGGGTTTTCGCCTATTACCTCCAGCGCCTGCGTACCTATGCTGCCGGTTGAACCAAGGATGGCTATATTTTTGGGATCGTTCAAATTGTCTTATCAATGCGTTATCACGAGAGACTCGTAATAGCTTAGTTTAAATCATTACTTAATATACTGTTGTAAGCCGTCGGCTATCTTTCTGTCGTTAGATAAACGGGGTACTTTATTCTGACCGCCAAGTTTTCCCTGCGATCGCATAAAGTTAATAAAAGCATCTTTTTTTAGGTTCCTTATTATCAAAGGTTGCAAAATATTGCCATCAATAAGGTCAAAATAATAAATATTTTTTGCCTGAAGCACCTTATCAATTTTGGCAGCAAATGCAGCCATATCTTGTGGTTCATTTCCAAATTCAACAAACCATTCGTGATAGGGAAGTCGCCCTTCAGTCGGGTTTACCTGCGGCGCTACTGTAAACTCTACAATATCTATTCCCTCCTGGTTAGCCACACTCATTAAAGCATGCTCCACCTCTTCGCCAATAACATGTTCGCCAAAGGCGGAGATGTAATGCTTTATGCGACCGCTCACTATAATTCTGTATGGATTTTTTGATACGAACTTCACTGTATCGCCAATGCTGTAACCCCAAAGCCCGGCGTTGGTGTTCATTATCAGGGCGTAGTTTTTATCCAACTCAACATCTTCCAGACTTATACGGGTAGGGTCGTGGTTAAAATATTCGTCGGAAGGAATGAACTCATAAAAGATACCTGAGTCTACCAAAAGCAACAATCCCTTTTCTTTTTGCGAATCCTGGAAAGCTATAAAGCCTTCTGATGCAGGGTAGGTTTCTATGGTATCAATAGCAAAACCAATACTTTCCTGCATTCGCGCGCGGTAAGGTTCAAAATTTACGCCGCCATAAACGTATAACTTAAAGTTGGGGAAGATGTCCTTTATCTTCTTTCCGCCTGAAGCTGTAGACAGTCGATCGAAATACATCTGACACCACGGCGGTATGCCTGATATAAGGCGCATATCTTCATTAAGCGTTTCCTGCACTATGGCATCCACCTTTTGCTCCCAATCATCAATGCAATTAACCTCATAGCTTGGCAGGCGGTTTTTTTGAAGATAGCCGGGCACGTGATGTGCTACTATACCTGATAACCTTCCTGTTTGAATGCCTGCTTTTTCGGCTAGTTCTGGGCTGCCTTGTAGAAAGATCATTTTACCATCTACAAAATCAGATTTACCGGTTTCGTGAATATAGCTAAGCAAAGCGTTGCGGGCGGCTTTAATATGCTCAGGCATGCTTTCCTTACTTATCGGGATATATTTTACACCGGATGTAGTGCCCGATGTTTTGGTGAGATAAGCAGGTTTGCCCGGCCAAAGTACGTTTTCTTCGCCATCAATAACACGCTTTATATATGGCGTTAGTTCTTCGTAATCGCGTATAGGTACAAGGCGTTTAAAATCATCATAGTTTTTGATCTGATCAAAACGATGATCGCAGCCAAAGGCAGTTTGTTTGGCCTGTTCAATTATCTTATGAAAAGTCTTTTGCTGAAGCGATACCGCGTTTGCACGTAATTTATTCAGATCGCGGTTAACCCAAGCGGCAAATAGTTTGCTTAAAACAGCTTTTAAACCCATGGCTCAATCAGTTTCAGCATAACCCTCGTCAATATCCTGATGCGCATAAACCAGTTTGCGATAGGTTACCATTACAAGCACCTGAACAGAGGGGAATGCAATTACGAACCATAGATAGAAAGCGATCCTCACCAGGTAGCTATCTTCTTCCGGCTGAAAAAGACCTATAAAGGTTAAAATGATCAATAAAGTGGCCACCATAAATCCCAATATGATCAACACTACGCTAAGCGTTTTAAAGAAATTGTCTTTGGTTATCAGGAAGCTTTGTAATAAGGCTTCATAGGCGTGCGAGTCTTCATCAACAACAAAGCACACGCAAAATATTGACCGTATCAGCAAATAACCTATCGCTACCGCTTCCAAAAACTTAACTATATTTTGAATAATGGGCCAATCCTGTAGCAATAGGTTAATGAACCAAAATGTCCCGATAAGTAAAGAGTAGGACAAACCAATTATAATAAACCGGAATGCCATACGGAAAGACGGCCATATCTCCCTGAACTCAAACTCATAGTATTGTTTGTCCATCAGCGTTAGAATGAGTTTATAGAAACTCAACGCCAGGTACGATTGCACGAGCATTTGTATAAAAAGCACCAGCAACTGATAGCCTATTGAACCATCAAGCAGAACAAATGAATTGATAAAATCTGTAAACCCGATAACCACCAAAGAGATGATGGAGTAAATGGCCAGGATAGCAAAATTGCCCCTGAGCACTTTCCATGATGTCTTAATAGTTTCTGCGACCGAAAAGGGATGGTACATATATTTTTATACAATTGGCATATGCCTTTTTAACACAATACGTTTCCAAAAATCCTGCATAAAACCTAAGCCGTACGCCGTTAATTGGATAAAAGAGGCTACCACACCCAAAAATGCGATTTTTAAGGATTTGTTTTAGATCGGAAGAGCACACGTCTGAACTCCAGTCACGACGAATGATCTC
>CAMLFI010000447.1 GCA_946479225.1 uncultured Mucilaginibacter sp.
AGTAACCGCGCTATCCAGATAATTAACAGCTGTTTGCATATCCCTGTCAACAACCGCATCCGCTTCGGCAACGTTAAGGCCGAGTGACTCGTACTGTTTATTCAACTCTTTGAGTTGGGTGGCTACAACTTTCAGCTCGCTACGGAAATCTTCCCTGCTGGCCAGTTTTTGGTAAACGCCGGGTGCTTTGGTCTTCTTATTCTCGAGCAGTAAGTTAGTTACCCCTGAGAATGCCGATACTACAAAAACACGGTTGTACAGCTCCGCGCCGGTTTTGTTGTATAATATAATATTGTCAATAACCTGGTTAAGGGCACTCATTGAGGTGCCACCAATTTTCTCTACAGTTAGCATAATTATTAAAAGGGCTCAAAACTACATAATTTATTTATTTCCGCATGGCTGCTCCGCTTGTGGAGGTGAAACAAGTGGAACAAACCGGAACAAGCGGTTTATTAAAATGCTGATAAAATGCGGGGGTGTTGCAGAAAAACATAGCAACAGTTGCAACACATGCAACAGCAATTTTCTATAAACAACTAATTAATAATAAGTTATAAAATTTGTCTGCAACATTTTGCAACAGACTTATTCGTCAGGAAATTTAACTGTAAAATTGGAATAATCGTCTGATTTAAAAGCAATTGAAAATGATTCAATTTACCGGTTTTTCTCCACTTTTCTACCGGGTGTACATGTGTAAATATCACAAGTTAATGTTGTACGTGTGTTTATTCTCGCACATTACAAAGGTGCTGTGCGTACTGCCTATACTGGTTACAGAACCCAGTTTGTTAAATACAAAGTCCTGGTAATGTTTCATATCCCTGGCGTATACTTTCAATAAAAAGTCAAAATCGCCTGAAATATTATAACATTCAACAACTTCATCTAATTTAAGTATGTCGGTTACAAACTTATGCCCAATGCTTTTATCGTGCTGCTTTAGTTTAATATTACAGAACACAATTAAGCCGTAATTGAGCTTTTCGGCATCAATTATCGCTATATACTTCTTAATATAACCGCTTGCTTTTAGTTTTTTTACCCTCTCAAACACCGGCGATGCGGACAGGTTTACCTTAGCGGCCAGCTCTTTTATAGTGATCTCGGAGTCTTCACCAAGCAATTTTAGCAGGCGGATATCAGTTTCGTCTAATTCTTCCATAGAATAATTTTCTTTTCTCTCGTAAATTTAATTATCACAAAAGAATAATCAACGTTAATATACATCAAAGATAGATTTTATTGCTGATTTTAAAATCAAACAAAGTAATTAAATCTACATAAATAAATTTGCAAAGAATTTAAGCCATCAAAAACGGCATTTGTATTCTTTCAATTTATCTATTAAAAAATGCTAACGCAAAACCTGGGCTACCCGCGAATTGGTGGCCAACGACAATTAAAAAAAGCCTGCGAACAATATTGGGCAGGTAAGATTCAACTGGGCGACCTGAAAGAGGTAGCGCGTAAGATCAAAAACGACAACTGGCAAACGCAATTAGATGCTGGTATCGACCTTATCCCCTGCAACGATTTTAGCTTTTACGACCATGTGTTGGACACAAGCTTAATGCTAGGCGTTATCCCCCGCCGTTATACGCCATTGTTATCCAAAGTAACTTCTAACAACGAGTATGATCTCTATTTTGCTATGGCGCGTGGTTATCAAAAAGATGGACTGGACATTACCGCCATGGAAATGACCAAATGGCTGGATACCAATTATCATTACCTGGTACCCGAATTTACAGCCAAGCAAGAGTTTAGCTTATTTAATGAAAATGTATTTGGCGAATATATAAGCGCCAAAAAGCTGCTTGGCCAAAAAGCCAAGCCCGTGCTTGTTGGGCCGGTAAGTTACCTGCTGCTGGGTAAAGAGAAAGAAGATGGTTTTGAGCGTGTAGATCTGATAAAAAAACTGGTACCCGTTTATACTGAGATAATCAATCGCCTTAAACAACTGGGTGCCGAATGGATCCAGTTGGATGAGCCCTGCCTGGCACTTGATCTATCTAAAAAAGAAAAAGAAGCGTTTGAATTTGCTTACCGTAGTATTGCCAACCGTGTAAGCGGAGTAAAATTGCTGGTTGCAACGTATTTTGAAGCACTGTTGGATAATACACAATTAGCGGTTAACCTGCCTGTGGCGGCTTTACATATTGATCTGGTACGCGCGCCCGAGCAGTTGGATGACGTGTTTAGGCTTATTCCGGATAATCTTCAACTTTCGCTGGGTGTGGTAGACGGACGTAATGTTTGGAAGAATGACTACGAGAAATCATTAAACCTGATTAACAAAGCTGTTGAAAAACTGGGTACCGATAGAATTATTATTGCTCCCTCCTGCTCGCTTTTGCATAGCCCGATAGATCTGGACGGTGAGACCACCATAGACCCGGAAATTAAAAACTGGATGGCCTTTGCTAAACAAAAACTGAATGAGGTAAGTGAACTGAAGCAAATAGTCGAGGGAAATAATAATCTGTTAACAGCCAATAAAAAAGCGATAGAAAGCAGGCGTGCATCCAACAAAGTGCATAAACAAGCGGTGAGAGACCGCGTAATTGCTTTAAATGATACAAACGCCACCCGTAGTAGTAACTTTTCTGTAAGGCAGCAAATACAGCGCGAGCGGTTCAACCTACCCCTGTTCCCTACAACTACCATTGGCTCGTTCCCGCAAACGGATGATATCCGTCAGCTACGCGCTAAATTTAAAAAAGGCGACCTTACGTTTGAGCAATATGAAAAGGAAATAGAACAGGCCACTATTGATGTAATACGCTGGCAGGAAGAAATTGGCCTGGATGTGCTGGTACATGGCGAATTTGAACGCAATGATATGGTTGAATATTTTGGCGAACAGCTGGATGGGGTTTTGTTCACCAAAACCCGGCACTGTTCGCCCCACTGTCGGTGGAGGGGTACAAGACCTTCTTCGACTCGGGCCCCTGGCCGCCGCTGCTGAACTCGCTGACCGCCAGCGTGCTGTCGACGGTCCTCGTCCTCCTGCTGGCCTTCCCCGCCGCATACGCCCTGTCGATCAAACCGGTGAAGAAGTGG
>CAMLFI010000448.1 GCA_946479225.1 uncultured Mucilaginibacter sp.
GTTAAAATACCGCCTGCCTAACGATGCCATTATGGTTGATAAAACTATTGGTCCGCTGCAGGATGCGCAGCAGGCTTTAAAACTGGTTAGAGAAAATGCCGCTAAATGGCAGTTAGATGTTAACCGCGTAGGCATAGTAGGCTTTTCGGCGGGTGGTCACCTGGCAACTACTGTAGCAACCCATTTTCAAAAAGCTTATATAGATAATGCTAATAACACCAACCTTCGCCCTGACTTCTGCATTGTGGTTTACCCCGTTGTAAGTATGCAGGATGGCGTTACGCATATGCAGTCGCGCAACAATTTATTAGGTAAAGATGCTACCAAGGCACTTGTAGATGAGTATTCAAACGAGTTGAAAGTAACGGCCCAAACCCCGCCAACCTACATAACCCATACCGGCGATGATAAACTGGTTGACGTGGATAACAGCATCTTTTTTTACGAAGCTTTACGGAAAAACAACGTGCCGGCAGAAATGCATTTGTACCCCAAAGGTGGTCACGGCTTCTTGTTAGGATGGGCCGCCGACAGGTGGATGCCCAATATGCTTACCTGGTTAAAAAGCATCAACATGCTTAAGTAAAACGTTAAAAAGTGTTAAGTAGCAATAGTATTCAAAAAATCTGATTTACTTTTGATAGTTAAATGAGGTTTTTTATACTGCTGTTATTGTTTTCAGGATTTTGTGGCGCGGCTTTTTCACAGGGCAGGGTGCGCGGCAAAGTGCTGGAAGAAAAGACCTACATCCCGGTAGGAGGGGTAACCGTGGAGAATCTTAAGAACCATGCCACCAATGTCAGCGATACTACTGGCGCCTTCTCTATAGTAGCCAAACCCGGCGATGTACTCAGTTTTACCAGTTTAGGCTATAAACGCGATACAGTTTTAATAACCGACATGAGCGTGATCACGGCCTATCTGGTACCTGATGAAAACATGCTTAAAGAAGTAAAGGTGAAGGAATTGGAGTTTCCACCCGGCGCTTTCGCAATTAAACCCATGATGGGGCCCTTGGGCAGCAAGATAGTAAGATATCAAACGGATAAAAACGGTAATCCGATAGGCGGGATTAAAATGAACCTGTTCGACTTATTTGGAAGTAGCAAAAACTCCTTAGAAGCTAAAAAGGAAAAGCGGGCCAAAGAGGAGCAGATCCTTCAGATTTTTAACGTGGCAACCCTCGGCAAGTATCTGCCTATAAGCGGGCAGGAGCTTACCAATTTTGTAATACTGCACATGCCCGACGTAAATACCTTTTACGATAAGAACTTTAACATTACAGAGTACATTAGCGCCTGCTACCGCAAATTTATGCAGATGCCGATAGAAAAACGGCAATCAAAAACCGAGTTTGCACTGAAATAATTTTATAAAGTCGATATCCTTGTAGACAACTTGGAAAAAAATCCGAAATCGAATATCCGACATTAAAATAAATCCGAAATTGAACATTCGAAATTCGAAATCAGAATAAATCCAAAATCGAACATCCGAAATTCGAAATCAAACTACACATTAAACCTAAAGTGCATAATGTCGCCGTCCTGCACAATGTAGGTTTTGCCCTCAATGTTTAATTTTCCGGCTTCTTTTATAGCACTTTCAACGCCGTTGTATTTTACAAAATCTTCGTATTTTATTACCTCGGCGCGGATAAAACCTTTTTCAAAATCAGTATGGATAACACCTGCTGCCTGTGGCGCTGTGAAGCCCTGTGTAATGGTCCAGGCGCGCACTTCCTGCACACCGGCGGTGAAGTAGGTGGCTAAGTTAAGGAGCTTGTAAGCGGCCTTTATAAGCTTATTAACGCCCGATTCTTCCAATCCCAGATCATCCAAAAACATCTGGCGTTCTTCAAACGATTCCAGTTCAGCGATCTCAGCTTCTATTTGTGCAGATATAACCAATACGCCGGCATTTTCGTCCTTAACAGCTTCTTTAACACGTTCTACATAAGCGTTACCTGTTTTTACAGCGGCTTCGTCAACGTTGCAAACGTATAATACCGGCTTGGCGGTTAACAACCACAGGTCGGCAATATATTCCTGATCTTCTTCGGGCACAGGTGCGGTACGGGCAGATTTACCGCTTAGTAAATGGTTTTTATAAACCGTAAGCACCTCAAAGGTCTTTTTAGCCTCTTTGTCGCCACCGGTTTTAGCCATTTTTTCAACCTTCTTGATCTTCTTCTCTATTGAATCAAGATCCTTCAGTTGTAATTCGGTGTCAATTATTTCTTTATCACGTATCGGGTCAACGCTGCCGTCAACGTGTATCACATTATCATTATCAAAGCAACGCAATACATGCAAAATGGCATTGGTAGCGCGTATGTTGCCTAAAAACTGGTTGCCCAAACCTTCACCTTTGCTGGCACCTTTTACAAGGCCTGCAATGTCAACTATCTCAATAACATTGGGTACAATGCTTTTAGGGTTAACTATTTCGGTTAACTTAACCAGCCTTTCATCGGGCACAGTGATTACACCCACATTGGGCTCTATAGTGCAAAACGGAAAGTTAGCCGCCTGCGCTTTTGCATTTGATAAACAGTTAAAAAGTGTTGATTTCCCTACATTCGGCAAACCCACTATACCACATTGTAATCCCATTTGTTTTTTATTAGAGTCAAGATGCAAGAGTCAAGAAACAAGAAAGGTCTTGACTCCTGCTTCTTGATTCTTGTCTCTTGTAAAAGGCGCAAAGATAAGACAAAATACCACCTTGTTTTTTGAAAAAATAAACGACTTTTGTGGCAGATTGATCAAGGCAGTAAAACCCATGTAAAAACAGGCGTATGATGGAAGAAATGGTTGAGCAAATTGAATTATTGCTGGAGGAAAATAACGATGAAAAATTGCGCGATTACCTCAACAACCTCAATATATCTGACGTTGAAGAACTGATAGATGAACTTCCGGAACAAGGCCCTAAATTTATTGAAACGCTTACCATCAACCGCGCGGTAAATGTTTTCAGGATCCTCGATTTCCCCAAACAGGAACGTATCTTCAAAAAGCTTTCGGGCAATAGGGTAGCCGAGATCGTAAATGAACTACC
>CAMLFI010000449.1 GCA_946479225.1 uncultured Mucilaginibacter sp.
TTGGAGGCCAAAAGGGTATTTTACTACTGAGCCAATTTCGTACTACACACCGGCATTTCAGTATTTACCGATGCCGCAATCAGAAATTGATAACAATCCAAAATTGTAGTAAAATAATTAATACTTAAAAATCACTAACTTGGAGACAGGTAAGTAGCTGCTTAAAACAGCTATTTGCCTGTCTTTTTTGCCGATATAATACACCGATTATTCCTTTCTTGAGCCTATGAAACAATTTAGCTTCGTTTTACCTGCTGCCGTTTTATTGGCTGCCGCTTCATGTAACCAACCAAAAGCCACATTATTTGAGCAAATATCGTCTTCTCATTCAGGTGTACATTTTAACAACTTAATTACCGAGAATGACTCCATAAATCCTTTGGACAATGCATATGTATACAATGGCGGTGGCGTTGGAGTAGGCGATTTTAATAACGATGGGCTTGTAGATATTTACTTTACGGGCAACATGGTATCAAGCAAGCTCTATTTAAATAAAGGCGATTTTAAGTTTGAAGATGTTACCGACGCGGCAGGAGTGGAAGGTAAAGGACGTTGGGCACGTGGTGCCGCGGTTATAGATATTAATAACGATGGCCTTTTAGACCTGTACATTTGTAATTCGTTGCTGAAAGATTCACTAAAGCGAACCAACATTTTATACATAAATACCGGAATTGGTAAAGATGGCGTACCGCATTTTAAAGACGAAGCCGGGGCCTACGGCCTTGATATACACGCCCACTCAACTATGGCGAGCTTTTTTGATTATGATAACGACGGCCGCCTTGATATGTACCTTACCGTTAACGAGCCGAATTCGTCGTTTTATGCTAATGCTTTCAGACCAATAGTTAAAAACGGAACTGCCCCAAGTACCGGCCGTTTATACCATAACGATTGGGATCCAACTTTAAAGCATTCTGTTTTTAGAAATGTTTCCAAACAGGCAGGTATATTAATTGAAGGCTATGGGCACGGTGCCAGTATTGTTGACATGAACCGGGATGGCTGGAAGGATATTTACGTAACCAACGACTTTTTATCGGCAAACATACTTTACATTAACAACCACGATGGTACGTTTACAGATCGCTCAAAAGAGTATTTTAAGCATACATCATTTAATTCCATGGGGCAGGATATTCAGGACATGAATAACGACGGCCTTGCCGACGTTTTTGAACTGGATATGGCCCCCGAAGATAACTATCGCAAAAAGATGATGGGATCGGCAAATAGCTATCAATCATTCCAGTTGCTTGATCACTATGGATATCAGTATCAATACGTACGCAATACATTACAGTTAAACCAAGGTCCGGGCATAGGTCAGAATGATTCAGTTACTCATCCTGTTTTTAGCGAAATAGGTTTTTTAAGCGGGATGTCGCAGACTGATTGGAGCTGGGCACCCGTAGTTACTGATTTTAACAACGACGGTTATCGGGACCTCATCGTTACCAACGGCTATCCGAAGGATGTAACCGATCATGATTTTTTAGTCTTTCGAGATAATCCTTATTCAACAGCATCAAAAAAAACAATTATGGAGCAATTACCACAGGTAAAGCTGCATAATTATGGCTATCAGAATAACGGCGATCTGACTTTTACCAATGTTACTCAAAATTGGGGACTTGACCTGGCTACCTTTTCAAACGGCGCCGTTTACGCCGATCTGAACAATGATGGAGCCCTTGACCTTGTAGTAAATAACATTGACGACGAAGCTTTGATATATAAAAGCACGCTTAATGCGGATAAAGATAAAGGACATTACCTTGAAGTGAAATTTAACGGCGATAGCAACAACAAAAACGGGATTGGCGCCTGGGTTGATATTTATTACAATCACGGCAAACACCAGGTATATGAAAATACACCGTACCGCGGCTATCTGTCGTCTATGCAAAACCTGGCTCATTTTGGCCTTGGCAACACAAATCAGCTGGACTCGGTAGTGGTGTGCTGGCCAAACAATAAAAAGCAAGTGCTTACCAATTTAAAGGCCGACACCCTATTGCAGGTAAATATTAACAACGCGCATAGTACCTATAGCTGGCAAACGCCGGTTAAGAATACCGACGCGCTTTTTACTGAAATAACCACAGCGGCAGGTATTAAATATCAGCACCAGGAAGAGGATTTTATCGATTTTAATATACAAAAACTATTACCGCATAAATTGTCAGAATATTCACCCGGCCTTGCCGCGGGCGATGTTAATGGCGACGGTATTGACGACATAATTGTAGGTGGAAATTCACAGCATCCGGCGCAGGTATTTTTACAACAAGCCAACGGTAAGTTTACACAACGTGGCCTTTTATCCGGGGCCGCCAATGTTGCAGAGCACGTAAAAGACGAAGGCATATTGTTATTCGATGCCGATGGCGATGGAAGATCTGACGTTTATATTGCCAGCGGCGGATATGAAAATGAAGCCGGGAACACGGCGTATAAAGATCGCTTATATCACAACGACGGAAAAGGCAACTATACCCTGATACCTGATGCCTTGCCGGCCAATTTTACCAGTAAGCTATGTGTAAGGGCAGTTGATTACGATAAAGATGGAAAGCTGGATCTGTTTGTTTCAGGAAGGGTTGAACCCTGGGCGTACCCTAAACCGGTATCAAGCATCTTATTAAGAAACGACAGCCAAAAGGGCCGGATAAAATTTACTGACGTTACCAACGAAGTTGCTCCAGCTTTAAAAAATATTGGTTTGGTTTGCGATGCCTTGTTTACCGATTACGATAACGATGGCTGGCCGGATCTGATGTTAGCAGGGGAGTGGATGCCAATAACTTTTTTGAAAAATAATAACGGAAAATTCAGCAATCAAACTGCTACTTCGGGCGTAGCAGGTAAAACCGGGTGGTGGAATACCATTGTTTCGGGCGATTTTAGACATACCGGCCGCACCGATTATATTGTGGGTAATGTTGGCCTTAACACACTTTATCAGGTAAGCGATAAGCATCCTGCCTACATTACCGCCAATGATTTTGATAACCGCGGCAGATTAGATGCTTTCCCTTCATTGTACTTACCCG
>CAMLFI010000450.1 GCA_946479225.1 uncultured Mucilaginibacter sp.
CTCCCTTTTGTTTTATACAGTACTAATCCCGGCTTACTTATGAAGAATATATTTTGTTTACTGATAATAGGTTGTGTATTGATGACCGGGTGTAAAAAAGATAGTGCCCCTGTTACGAATGGGGACGGGAAAACAGAAGTAACGGATCTTCCTGCTGTTCCGGTTACGGCTGATGCGCCCCCGGTCGGGCCGATCAAGGGTGTAAATTGGGCTGCAGACGGAGATAACTTTAGCGATGGTATTTTGGTTTTAAGTGCGTTATCATCCTCAGATAGTTATACTGCTGTATCAGCAACGGCCGATGCGGTGTTAACAGGTGTTAAAGCCAATACAGGCGCTAACACCATCCGTTTACCGGTAAATTATTCAACAGTATCGCAGGCCTGGTGGGGTTCATACATTGGGGTTATTGATAAAGCTATCAGTAAAAACATGAACGTAATATTGGCATGCTGGGAATCCAAATCGCTGGCTGATGGCAAAGTAGATAACATGGCAGAATTTTGGCTGATGTGGAAAGCGGTGGTTGCCCGGTACGGCAGCAACCCC
The DNA here is from genome assembly GCA_946479225.1 of uncultured Mucilaginibacter sp. The sequence goes on from CAMLFI010000450.1 coordinate 550, forward strand.
CATGTCTACTTTGAGATATTTAACGAACCGCATGGCTACTCGCTAACCGATTGGACTGCCATTTGCGCCCAATGGCTCAGCAGTTACCCAACAGTGCCACAGGGGCATATATTAATAGGCGGTACATCCTACTCACAAGATATTAAAGGTGTAGGGGCCGATAGCCGCTTTACCAATTGTCTGTTATCTATACATGATTACGCTTTTTTTAGTGATGGAAGTAATACTACTGCCGCCCAATGGGAAAGTCGTTTTAAAAGCAATATTGGTAATTACGGCAACCGTGCGGTTTTAACCGAATTTGGTATCCCAATGACGGGAGGCAAAAATTACACCGGCGCAATAAGTGCCGACCCGGAAATAGCCTACATGCAAGGCCTTACTAATGTGGCACGCAGCTATGGTATGGGCAGTGTTTACTGGCCCGGCATACGTACCGGCGATACTTATGCTATACAACAGCTCAGCGGCAGCGGCAGTGGTATTACGGTATCAACCAGTAACGCGTCAGGCTTAAGTCGTATTCGGTATGGATGGGGTTTGGGTGCAGGTGGTACAGATACTTTTTATCCAAATGCGTACTACCGCTTACTAAACCTAAACAGCGGCCAGGCATTAGATGTGAATGGCGAATCAACAGCTAACGGTGCCGATGTTATACAATGGCCCCAAAATGGTGGCAATAACCAGCAATGGATAGTTACCGATAACGGAGGCGGTTATTATAAAATAATAAACCGTAACAGCGGGCTCGCGTTGGATGTGAATGGCGGTTCTACCACTAACGGGGCAGGCATTATACAAATGCCATGGTATGGTGGCAACAACCAGCAATGGCAGCTCACCCCGGTTACCACCGGAATTTTCAAAGCTATTAATCGCAATAGTGGGTTAGCCTTGGATGTAAATGGTGCGTCAACAGCCAATGGTGCCGGTATTATACAGTGGCCGTGGAATGGTGCCAATAACCAGCAATGGACGATAGTTCAGCAATAAAATTAAACTATAGTCAATATTACACGGCGTAATGCTGTGTTATTGTTTTTAATGATGATGATACATATTTATATAAAAAAAGCTGTTCCTGCCATATTGTTAATGTTATGTTGCGTTTTTGCAAATGCGCAGGATAACACAGTTTCGGTAAATATCGATCTGTCAAAAAAATATCAACATATCGACAACTTCGGCGCGTCAGATGCCTGGTCATGCCAGTTCATTGGCAATTGGCCCGACGCGAAGAAAAACAGAATTGCCGATCTGCTTTTCAGTGCTGATACGCTTGCCGATGGCTCGCCCAAAGGCATTGCTTTATCATTATGGCGGTTTAATATTGGCGCCGGCAGCGCACAGCAAGGCCAACAAAGTGGTATTAAAGACGAATGGCGCCGGGCAGAATCATTTTTATACGCCGATGGCACTTATAACTGGCAAAAACAAGGCGGACAGGTATGGTTTTTAAAAGCCGCCAAAATGCGTGGTGTTAATCAGTTTTTAGGTTTTGTTAATAGTCCGCCAATACAATTTACCATTAACGGTAAGGCTTTTGCAAACGCGGGCAAAACAAACATCGCTCTCGACCACTATAACGCTTTTGCCGAATATCTTTCAAGCGTTGTAAAAGGGGTAGAGCACGTGAGCGGGGTTAAGTTAAATTACATTAGTCCGGTAAATGAGCCCCAATGGGATTGGAGTGATGGCGGACAGGAAGGCAGCCCCTACAATAATACAGAAATAGCGGGGGTAGTGAAGGCCGTTAACAGCACTTTCATAAAAAATAGAATAGAGGCAAAGCTGATGGTGTCAGAAGCCGGAAGTATTAATTATTTGCTTGCCGCGAATGATAAGCCGGACAAAGATAATCAACTGAATGATTTTTTTAACCCCCTATCCACCAATTATATCGGTGATCTGCCAAGTGTGAGTAAAACCATTGCCGGGCATAGTTATTTTACTACTTCGCCAAAGGCATTGGCAATAAAAACACGTACAAGTTTGGCCGATAGCGCTGCCGCCCGTAGTATAGATTTCTGGCAGTCTGAATACTGCATTTTGGGCGATAACGCCGGCGAAATAGACGGCAAAGAACGCGACCTGGGGATTGACGCGGCACTGTACCTGGCAAGTGTTATCCATACAGATCTGACCGTGGCCAACGCATCAGCCTGGCAATGGTGGACAGCCATATCTGCCTATAATTACAAAGACGGGCTTATCTATGTAGATAAAAACAAAACAGACGGGAATTACTACGATAGCAAAATGCTTTGGACGCTGGGTAATTATAGCAGATTTATAAGCCCCGGTGCTGTACGGGTTGACGCTAAAGTAGGCGAAAACGCGGCTTTGAATAAGCCGTTATTAGTTTCGGCATTTAAAAACGGTGTGAACTTGATAACGGTTTTCGTCAATCAAAATGCTAATGATGTATATGTTAACTTAAATGTCAATGGTAATATTGATCTGGTAAAGACCTATACAACATCGCAAACTAATAACCTTAAAGC
>CAMLFI010000451.1 GCA_946479225.1 uncultured Mucilaginibacter sp.
TATTTATGTATATATATAATGTTTGTGCGCACCAGTCTGAAAGGACTTCGTTACCTTGAGGGGAAAGAACGCCAGCTTTGCCTGGCAGTTTTATTTATAAAGGTTGGTTTTTTTATACCATTGCTTACATCAGAAGTTGAATCATCTTCTTATATTTCCTACATGAACTGGTTTCTCTCGGGTTTGCTCATTAGTGTAATTATGAGGCCACGCGCAGAAACAACAGCGGCATTAAGTAATGATTGAAACAATAATTAGAAAGCTAAAGAATGACCCAAATTATAAATGGGAAAGCGCCTATACCGCGCGCGATCTATTCGTAGTTTCATATACACGTGGCTGGCAGGCGTTTCGCGGGCTGTTTCTTAAGCCTTTCCTAAAAAGCTCATCGGGCCTCATTTTTTTAGGATGCCGTGTAAAGGTAAAACATGCTTATCAGCTAACCGCCGGCAAAAATTTAATATTGGATGATAACGTCAGCATCAACGCTTTATCGGTTAATGGTATACAATTGGGCGACCATGTATCAATAGCACGCGATTCTATTTTGTTTTGCACCGGCGTAATAGCGCAAAAAGGAACAGGTATTGTTATTGGCCACCGCACAGGCATAGGCGCCCGTGCATTCATAGCCGGGCAGGGCGGCGTTGTTATAGGAAACGACGTAATAACCGGTCCTAACATTCAGATATTCTCAGAGAATCACAATTTTAACGAGACCAAACTAATCATAAAAGAGCAGGGTGTTAGTAAACAGACCACCACTATTGGCGATAATTGCTGGTTGGGCGGAGATGTTACTATCCTGGCGGGGATTACTATTGGCGATGGTTGCGTTATTGCAGCGGGCAGTGTGGTAACCAGATCAGTACCGCCCAATAGCGTGGTGGCTGGCGTGCCTGCAAAAGTCATTAAAAACAGAGGCGATTATGATGGAGTTAAACAAACCTAAATTATGATGAAAACTGCATTTATATCCGGCATTACCGGACAGGATGGCGCCTATCTGGCTAAGTTATTGATCGAAGAAAATTATAAGGTTATTGGTTTAACCCGGAGCTATAATAATTTTAATAGCTCAAACTTTAAATATTTAAATATCGATGGCGGTATCCAGATTGAAGAATGCGACCTGCTGGATTTTTCGAGTATTATAAAACTGCTGCTAAAATATAAGCCTGTCGAGTTTTATAATTTAGCGGCCCAAAGCTCGGTAAGCGTGTCATTTGAGCAGCCCATTGGTACAATTAACTACAACTCTCAGTCGGTTTTAAATATTTTAGAAAGTGTAAGGCTTTTAAAGCTTGATACAAAAATTTACCAGGCATCAAGCAGCGAAATGTACGGGTTGGTAAAATCATTGCCGGTTACTTCAAATACGCCTATGCACCCTTTAAGCCCTTACGCCATATCCAAAGCCACGGGATATTGGATGGGCATAAATTATCGTGAATCATACGGTGTAAATTGTGTAAATGGAGTGCTTTTTAATCACGAATCGTATTTACGCAGCCCTAATTTCTTTGTAAAAAAAGTAGTCAAAACGTCACTAGACATAAAACATAAGGTAGCGAACGAATTAAGGGTAGGTAATATAGACGTAAAAAGGGATTTTGGATATGCTCCGGACTATGTGAGGGCAATGTGGTTATCGTTACAACGAGACAAGGCTGACGATTATTTAATATGCTCGGGCAAATCGGTTTATTTGCGCGAAATTATCAATTATGTTTTTAACCGTTTAAATTTAAGCACCAGCAAATTGGTAGAAGACCCCTTATTATTCAGGCCCACAGATATTGAAGATATATACGGCGATAATAGCAAAGCTAAAACACAGCTTAAATGGGAGTATGATAAATCTTTTTTTGATGTGCTTGATGTATTGATTGATGAGGAGAATAAAAATTACAACAAATAACTCAAACAAATACGATAAGGTTAGCATTTAAGATGTCGAATAGAAATGAGTAACAAAATATGAAAAAAACGTTGACGATAGGTGTAGATATTCGGGATTTAAAGAAGGCTAAAACGGGCATTAAAACCTATCTTGAAGAGTTATGCAGAGAATTTAAAACAATGAATTCCGACGAATTGCATTTTCATTTTTTAGACACCAATTTACCCATTTATACGGGTCCCAATAAATTATTAAAATGGACAGAACATTTCCGGTATCAGTTATGGAAACAGCTGGTACTGCCAATAAAAGCCTGGTCAAAAAAATGCGATATCGTTTTCTGTGTTGATAACTGCGTGCCCTACATTCACTTAAATTATATAACCATCCATGCTATACACGATGCTTTTTGCTATGAATCGCCGGAGCATTACGGAAAACTATGGCTATGGCTTTATAAAACTACTGCCGCGCCCGGGGCCAGAAGATCGCCGCGGGTAATAACTGCTACATCATACGGTAAAAAACAGGTAGCCCATTTTATGAAGCTAGATCCTGATAAGTTAATAGTAGTGCATGATGGGCCCAAGCGAATGAACTATAATACGAAAGTTGAAAAAGCAGTTGATAACATTACCGATCTGTTTCCGGTAAGCCCAAAAAACTACATTTTACACGTTGGGGCAATGTACAAACGCAAAAACCTTGTTGCTTTGGTTAATGCTTTTGCGCAGGTTAAAAAACATGGATATCCGGATTTAAAATTGGTATTAGCGGGATCATTATCAACCAACAAGTTTGATAACGACTACGACTTAATTTTAGAAAGAATTGAAAAGCACGGGCTAAAAGACGATGTTGTTATCACAGGTTACTTGACAGACCCGCAAGTTGGCCAATTGTATGAAAATGCATTGTTATATGTGTTTCCATCTTTAAACGAAGGTTTTGGCTTACCTGTACTGGAAGCGTTTGAGCATGATGTACCTACTCTTGTATCAAACAATACATGCCTGCCTGAGGTTGGAGGCGATGCTGTAATAGCATTTGATCCGTACAATGAAAAGGATATGGCCGATAAAATACAAATGGTATTGTCATCTGCCGAATTGAGAAGTGATATGATAAAAAAGGGCAGGGAACGCTT
>CAMLFI010000452.1 GCA_946479225.1 uncultured Mucilaginibacter sp.
ATTGTTTCGGCAAATATTATTCAGCTTCTGTGCTGGCCATTTTATTGATGCCGTTAACGGCCAAAATAGTTAGGTCCTCATCGCATTGTTTTTCTTCGGCTAAAGTGGCTTCCAAAAGTTCAACTGCTTCATCGTATCCTAAAACTCCGGCTAAAGTACGCAGGGTGCCGTAGGATGCGATTTCGTAGTGTTCAATTTTTTGTGAAGCAGAGATAATACCAACATCACGGGTAACACTGCCTTTTTCTGTTTCCTTAACAATTTCTTCACCTTCTTTAATAAGGCCTTCCATCGCTTCGCATTTAACAGCGACTGCTTTTTCACCAACTGATTGGAATACTCCCTCTAATCTGCTAACGTGGTTTTCTGTTTCGCCCAAATGTTTTTCAATAGCAGCGCGCAACTCATCAGAAGTAGCGGCTTTTGCCATTTTAGGCAGGGCTTTAGTAAGATGTTTTTCCGCCCAATAAATGTCTTTTAATTCGTCAATAAATAATTCGTTCAAAGCAGACTCCTGAACGTCTGTTGTTTGTTCTGCTCTTTTAGCTGTTTTTGTAGTTGCCATGGTAAATGATGTTTTATGTTTTTCTATAGCAAACTATACAAAGGAAATGCCACAACAGATAGTGATAAGAAAATTATTAATTTTTTAAATAAATAAACCTCACAAACACGAAAAATAGCGCCCTATTCTAATTCTTTCAGCAATTTCAACGCTTGCTTCAGGTCTGCTTTTTTTGCGGTTAGATCCTTCCACGGATCCTCTGTATTCTCTACCCGCTCTTTTGTATTGAAAATAGTATAGTTGGATAACTTTAGGTCATCATTTACCTCATGCCAGTGCAGCGGTACAGATACCGTTGCACCGGGCTTAGGCCTTACCGAATAGGGGCAGGCTATTGTTTGCCCCCTGCGATTTTGCAAAAAATCTATATAAATTTTATTGGGCCGTTTAGCCGGACTGCGTTCAATACTGGTAGTATCGGGCAGTTCGGCATGGATCTGTTTGGCAACGTATTCTGCAAACATTTTAACCAGGTCATAATCATATTTGGCACCCAGGTAGCAGTAAATATGCAGACCTTTTGATCCGGACGTTTTAATAAAAACATCCAGTTGCATGCGCTCAAAAACTTCTTTGGTTTTAAGGGCAGCTTCAACTGCCTGGCTAAACGGAACATCGTGCGGGTCGATATCAATTACTACAAACTCAGGGTTCTCCGGCGTTTTGTAAGAGCTTAGCCATGGGTTTATTTCTATACACCCCAAATTGGCCATGTATATCAAAGTAGCCGCATCCTTGCCTATTATATAATTTATGTCCTTATCGTTGCTTTCTGAGTACAGCTTTTCTGTTTTTATCCATGCAGGCAGATTAGCTGTATTGTCTTTTTGAAAAAAACCGGGATCATCGATCCCATTGGGCTGGCGGCGCATAGATATTGGCTTATCCTTTAAGTAAGGAACTATCCAATCGGCCATTTCACGATAGTAATTTATCAACTGACCCTTAGTGATGCCCTCCCCCTTCCAAAACAGCTTATTCAGATGGGTAACCTTTAGTTTTTGCTTACCTACGGTGATGATCTCATCGTCCGCCATTTGTTTATCCGCGGTTTCCATAACTACTTCCTCTTTTTGTTTATCGGTGCGCAAGCCTTTAAAAACCGGGTGCCGCAAATGGCCATCAGCCGTCCATTCAGAATACCAAACTTCGCAAACCAGTTCCGGCTTTAGCCATGTAACTTTTGTGCGGTTATGTATTTTCTCTTTTAAAGGCTTTTTATCCGTTTCAAGCGGCTGCAGCTTTTTAAACATTTCTTTTAGTCCTGCCTCGTTAAAACCGGTTCCGCAATTGCCAATGTAGCGCAGCTCGTCGCCTTGCTTAATACCTAATATCAATGCCCCAAAATGGCTGCGGGAACCTGTCGGCGCAGTGTAGCCGCATATTATAGCCTCTTGAGATAGCTGCAGTTTAAACTTTCGCCAGCGGTCAGTGCGTTTACCGCTTTCGTAATAACTATTGGCGTCTTTACCTATAATGCCTTCCCAGCCCTGCTTTTTTGCTTTGGCCAGCAATTCGGTTCCTTTGCCAACTATATGGTCGTTATATACAGTTGATCCGCTATCCAATTGCGTAATCAGCGCCTTTAAAAGTTCTTTTCGTTTTATAAGTTCAATACTCCGCAGGTCGTGCCCATCTAAACTGAGCAGGTCAAACACATAAAATTTCAGCAATTTATCTTTGGTATCGCCATTATAGAGTTGCAGATCCTGGAAACGGCTTTGCCCTGTCTTATCCTCAACCACCAGTTCACCATCCAGCACAGCGTCGCGCTTAATCGCTCTTAAATCAGTGATTATTTTTTTGTATTTGGCGCTAAAGTCAATATCGTTACGGGATATTAACCTGGCATCTTTACCGGTATAGCCTAAAGCCCGGTAACCATCCAGTTTGCGCTCATAGATCCAATTATCGTCATCAAATACTTTGTCATCGAGCTTGGCAAGTGTGGGTGAAAACGCTTTGCCTGAGCTTTTGGGAGCCTCTATTTATTCTTTGTCGTCAGTAATGTCAGAACTTTTTTTTTCAACCTTAACCTTATGCTGTTTGGGTAATCCTTTGGCTTTACCGTCCTTGTTGTTCAGCATAGCCTTCACAGCATCAGGCACCAGATCTTCACTATTAAAATCGTCAACCGCATATTCATCCCGGTGCTTTATCAGCAGCCAGGAGTTGTCCTCTTCAGCGTTCTTTATTTTCACCAGGGCGAATTCACCTTTTAAAATATCGCCATCCATTCTGATCTTTAAATTACCGGCTTTTAGGCCGGCCCTTAATTGCTTTATATCGTCCTTGCGGTCATCAGCCAATGAGGTATATGTTCCTTTATCCCATATTATAACTACACCGGCACCGTAGTTTCCGTTGGGGATAATGCCCTCAAAATGCTGGTAATCTATTGGGTGGTCTTCCACCATCATGGCCAGGCGTTTATCATTCGGGTTGAGCGAGGGGCCTTTAGGCACAGCCC
>CAMLFI010000453.1 GCA_946479225.1 uncultured Mucilaginibacter sp.
TATAAAACCCAATCTCAATTAAATGGTTTATTTAAAATACTTTCCTAAATTAGATTATGCCATATACCAACCTGCCACTAGTTAACAATACCCAAGATCACAATTTTGAGATGTTTGTTGACGGCCACCGGGCTTTTATTGATTATCAGCTGCGTGGAGATAAAATATTCCTAATACATACTGAAGTGCCTGTTGAACTGGAAGGACAAGGCGTAGCGCCGGCCCTTGTTGAAAAGGTATTTGAATATATACAGGAGCACCAGTTAAAGGCGGTTCCGTATTGCGCCTATATCAAGGTCTGGTTAAAGCGCCACCCGGATTGGGAGCGCCTGGTGGCTTGATCAAAAAATCAATATTGTTTTTTGGCCCTCGACACCCATTTGGGCGGCTCGTATCCACTTTGCCTTAGTAAAAGGTTGAGCTGCGCGGTGTGGTGTTGTACATGACGCATGTTGTATAATTGAATTTCAACCTGACTGTAGTCCTCTTTGTAATTGCCGGAAACGGGTGTTTCGATGTTTTCGGCCGTCAACCGTTTTATTTTATTGTGACATCTGTTTCTGCCATACTCCAGGTAGTTAAGCAGCTCGGCTTTACTATAAACGCGGTCGGGCATTAAACCTGATGGGTCCATCTCTGATAAGGTAAAAGGCTGTGGCGGCATAAAACTATCGGCATCATCGGCGGAGTGATAATCCAGAAAAAACAGGGTATGATAAGCGATGTACCAAAACTTCGACTCCTGGTCCCACAAATCGTCGGGGCATGCTGCAATAGCATTTTCAAGCATATCTATCGTCGCGCCGTATTGCTGCCAGATGGTTTGCTTCCAAAAGTCAATCATATGCATTACTACCAGGTTTCCATTAACTCGGTTACGCCCTCAACATAGCGCGGATTAGCGCCGCGTTTACCGGCAACAAACCCGCCTACCGCGCACGAGCGTTTAAGTATATCGTTCATAGGCAATCCGTCTAGCAAACCCTTAACAAAAGTGGCCAGAAATGCGTCGCCTGCGCCAACGGTGTCAACTACTTTCACCTGATAGCCCGGATGCTCATAAAATTCATGATCGTGCCAAACTACAGCGCCTCTTTCGGCCAGGGTAACGCAGATAGTCTTAACGTGATATTTCATATGGAACTCGGTTATCCTATCCTTCAGCGTGCCTTTTTTGCTTGATAACAACAGGTTGGCCTCTTCCTCGTTCATCTTTACTACATCGGCATGAGCGGCCAGTGTTTCTATAGTAGTTTGGTTGTAATGCGGCGCACGCAGATTAACGTCAAATACTTTTAATGCTTTGGTATCGCTTAACAAGTTCAACAATGTATTTCTTGATACTTTTTCGCGGCAAACCAAACTGCCAAATACAATAGCTGCCGCTTGCGTGGCTGTATTGGTAAGCGCTTTTTGAGGCTCTATATGATCCCACGATACTGGCTGCGGAATAACATATGTTGCCTGTTGTTTGTCGTCAAGTTTAACAGTTACCTCGCAAGTAGGATATTGCCTGCTGCGCTGAATAAGCGGACCGAACAGGGTATTATCTTTTAAAAACTCAAGTAACTCAACACCCGGCTTATCATTGCCAACGCTGCTTACAAAGCAAACCGGCGCACCCTGCTGCATTAAATGAAATGCTACATTCATGGTGGCACCGCCCGGCTGTTTTCCGTCGCCAAAATTATCCCACAAAATCTCGCCAAAACAAAGTATAGATTTATTCATATTGTGTTTTTTAGTAGATGCGTAGCTTAAACAACGCCCGCCAAAGTTAAGCGGTTTTTTGAAGCTGCAATGTTAAATAATTGTTAGGTATATATTTACTTAAGTTCTTGTTGGTTTACGCTAATAAAAGATAAACGTATATTTAAGCATGAGAAAATTGGTGTTGATATGTCTTTTAACGTTAATCGCGCATACAATGTTCGCGCAAAGCAAAAAGGCCATTGTTGATGTGATGAACAAACAAATGGTCGCCTGGAACCGAGGCGATCTGGAAGGCTTTATGCAAGGCTACTGGAAGTCGGATTCGCTGATGTTCGTTAGCGCTAAGCCTACTTATGGTTGGCAGGCCACATTGGATAATTATAAGCGCGGCTATCCGGACAAGGCCGCTATGGGCATTTTATCTTTTGATATTAAAAAGGTAAATCTAATTGATGCCACCAACGCTTTTGTTTTTGGAGCATGGCATTTAAAGCGCGAAAAGGATAACCCGGGTGGGTACTTTACGCTGTTTTTTAAGAAGATAAAAGGGGAGTGGAAGGTGGTGGTTGACCATACGTCTTAAGGTTGAGAGGTAAAAGGCGAAAGGTGTTGCATTACTCGGTACAATCAACGCGCTTCAACAGCTTTTAAACCAGGATTGTTTAATTATTAAAAAAGACATGTTGCAGAAAATATATACAACAGTTTGCAACACTTGCAACGGCTGTATTTGTATGTGCTTGATAACGAAGTAGTAGCGAATATTAAATGTTTAAACATGCAACAGTTTGCAACACCAATATCTTCACATTTTATAATACTATCTTCAGGGTTTTGTGCTTAAGTTATTATAAATAAGCTGTTTATATGATTTTTTGTAATGGCGGTGTGTTGCAACAGCTTTCTTTGCGGGAGGAGGCACCAAATGCTATTTGGAATGCCACAAAAAAAAGGCCCGTTACCAAAGTAACAGGCCTGATATTTAAGTTTACGAATTGTCTTTTAGTCTGAAGATAAGGCCGCTGCACCGCTCACAATTTCTGTAAGCTCTGTAGTAATAGCTGCCTGGCGTGCCTGGTTGTACGCAAGTTTAAGTGCTTTCAGCAAGTCACCGGCGTTCTCGGTCGCTTTATCCATTGCTGTCATACGTGCACCATGCTCAGATGCTACCGAATCTAACACACCACGATACAATTGAATTTTGATGTTCTTAGGTATCAGCTGTTCAACTATTTCCTCTTTTGAAGGCTCAAGTATGTAGTCCACCTGTTGTGCGGCTTTGGTTTCAGTTTTCGCAATTTCCGCTTTAGGTACCGGTA
>CAMLFI010000454.1 GCA_946479225.1 uncultured Mucilaginibacter sp.
CAGGAGTTGATGAGGCAAGGAAACGCTTAACCCGCCGCTGGCTTAATTTTTCCAATTATTTCACGGTAATTACTATCAGCGTGCTTGGCTTGCATTTGGTTACAGGTTTTTGGCAAAGCTACGGCCCTAAATGGGTAGCAAGTTTGGGCGGAGGTAAAGTAGACCCCACCATACAAGGCGTTGACTTTGATGAGATAATGACGCGTTTTGAAAAAGAAGGGTGGCTTAATAACGATAAGGTTTTTGCCGGCAGTAGCCGCTGGTGGTTAGCCGGAAAAGTAGACTGGGCCTTAAAAGGTAAAAAGCCCATTATATGCTTTAACCGGGATGCGCGTAATCTTGCTTTTTTGGTAGATCCGAATACATTGTTAGGTAAAGATGCCATCATTATAGGCGAGGCTAATGCCTATGATGAAACCATCTATCAGGATGGTACACCGTTTTTTGATAGTATCACAAGGCTGGCCGATATACCCATCACCCGCGGTGATGTAGTTGAAGAACACCTACAGGTGTATTACTGCAAAAACTTCCATCAGGCCAAAGCGCCGTTAAACGATTATCCTGTTTACAGGCAGTTGAATGGCTTGCCGCCGTTTGGGAAATAGTATTCTACTTTTAGTCTACCTCTTGCGTTTATTTTATTCTGCTGAATCAATTTACAGATTCAAAGGCACTCCGCTACGTCGTTATTTTATTATAACTTACTTACTATTTATTGCAACTTTATTTGTACCCGTGGGTCGTATCGTATAAGTGAACATAATTACAGAGAATAGCCAGGATGATATTACCTTAATTAAGCGGGTATCGCAAGGGGAGGTTGCTGCGTTTAAAATTATAGTAAAAAACACCGAAAGGTTAGTTGCCCAAATTATTTTTAAAATGATACCTGTAAAAGAGGACAGGAGGGACCTGGCGCAGGAAGTTTACTTAAAGATATATGCCAATTTAGGCAGCTTCAAGTTTCAATCCAAGCTTTCTACCTGGATCGGGCAGATCACTTACAATACCTGCTGTAAATACCTCGCGAAGAAAAAGTTGGTATTGTACGAAAATATATATGGTGATGATGATAACGACGCTTTAGAAACTGTGAGTAACCGGATGGTTGATGTGACGAAAAATGAACCAGAAAATCTGCTGTTCAAAAAGGAACTAACAGAGATATTAAAAATAGAGATTGATAAACTGCCGCCATTATACAAAACGCTGATAACCTTATATCATAACGAGGAGTTGAGCTATTCGGAAATTGCAGAAATAACCTCACTGCCCGACGGCACAATAAAGAGTTATTTATTTAGGGCAAGGAATATACTTAAGAACAACCTAACGCGCACTTATAAACACGAAGACCTATGATTACTAAACATTTGGGCGATACTGAAATACAAAATTACGCATTGCAGGATGGTAATTATGATGCTGACGTTACCACACACGTTACGCAATGCAGCGTGTGCAGGCAAAAAGTAATGGAGTATCAGCAGCTATTTAAAGGTATAGAGGCACAGGATACGGCAGAATTCGATTTTGATTTGGCGGAGGTTGTAGCTCAGGCTATTAAACCCAAACGTCGCTTTTCGTTGTTTATTTATTTCCCGGTGGTGTTGGCGCTCGCTTTATTAACCTTTGTTTTTTATCAGTTTGCTTTGTCGGGCGTTAATATTATTACTGACCCCATTATTGCTGTTTCATGCTTGACAACAATAATGGTTATAGTAGTTCAAAATGCCGGTCTGTTTAAAAATCACCAAAAAGCAATGGACTTATTAAATGCTTGCTAAATAATTGCAACCTGTTAAAACGTTACGGGTCTAACCTAATAAATAATACGATAATGAAAAAAAGCATAGCCACAGTTATATTTACGCTGATATCAATTTCTTTAAATGCGGAAGGGGTTTACAAACTCCAAAACGGTAGTGAAATATCCAGACAAATTATTGATATCCCTGCGTCTATCCTCGCAGTATATATTGTGTCTGTCTTTTTGATCAGTATTGTCAAAGCCATACTGAATTTCAGGCTCAGGTCAAGGATGATAGAAAAGGGCGTGTCTATCGAAATAATGAACCAACTTCTTCAGCCGGATCAAAGTGAGGCTAAAAAAAATGCGGTCAAGTCTTTTCTCGTTCTATCAGGAATAGGTTTGGCCGTAGCAATAAATATGTTTTTTCTTCCTGTAGGCATACACTCATTGGTTATTACAATATTTTGCTTGGCCTTTAGCTATTTAACCTATTACTTTTACCTCAGGCGGTCAGATAAGTAACCCACAATAAATTTCCAAATAGTTCCATAATGGCGATATAATGCTCGCTCAGGCGGAGCTGTGTCCTTTCGCGAACCCTATTCACTTTTAACCTTTTAATTTATGAATGCAACAGCAATACATCCGATAGAAAAAAATAAAAGAGTTGTAATTGTCGACGTCCTTCGGGGCTGGGCTTTGTTAGGGGTAGTTTTAGTAAACTATTTCCTTTTCTTTTATCTCGGCTCACCCACCAAAATACCGTCTGACGATGTTGCCAGTCGTGTTTTGAAAATGATAATAACTATTATTTTCACCAACAAAAGCCGTATTTTATTGAATGTGCTATTTGGTTACGGGTTTGGCGTATTGATGGATAATCTTATAACGAAAGGCATCAATCCTATGCCATTTTTCGGCAGGCGCATGTTTTGGCTGTTGATATTTGGCCTTGTAAACAGTTGTTTTTATTACGGAGATATATTGAAAGATTACGCTTTAATTGGTATGATGCTTTTAATATTTCACCGTACATCGGCCAAAACAACACTTTTTTTGGCAGTACTCACTTTTCTTATTTTTCCGGCATCCATAGTTTTTCTGAGCGGGTTAAGTAATGATGTAAAATCGCCCGATTTAGGTCTATATATAAGTTCCAATTTGTTCAACGTTATACATTATGGACTTGCCGATAGCCTGAAAGACTTTTTTGCATTAAATAAAGTATTTGGCTTAAATATGGTGGTGCTTGGCTGCTTTTTCTTTGGC
>CAMLFI010000455.1 GCA_946479225.1 uncultured Mucilaginibacter sp.
CTCATGCCTTCCTACGAACTGTACCGTTTTTTCGGTAAAAGTATGGTTTCTGTCGGTGAAGGTCACATCTTCAATATTTGCTCCATCGCAGCGCTTGATCCTATCCCCGAAGCCGGGATTTACAGTGTAACAAAGGCTGCGCTGCTATGTCTTAATGATGTAATGAGGCTGGAAATGAAGCAATACGGTGTTAAAGTTACTGCAGTAATACCCGGTTCAACGTTAACAGACTCATGGAAGGGCATAGCCGTTGATAAAGACAAAATGGTGCTGCCCGAAGACATAGCTTCGGCCATAATAAACATTTATAAAATGAGCGCCGGTGCCAATGTTGATCAAATTATAATAAAGCCTGTGTACGGACAGGTGTAAACTAAACTAACAAACTAAAAAAATTAAGGTCATGGAAAAGCGATTATACAGAGACGAGCTAAACAAAAAAATTGCCGGTGTATGCGCCGGATTAGCCGAATATTTAAGTGTGGATGTTACCGTTGTACGGGTAATATTTGTACTGGCCCTGGTACTAAAAGGCGTAGGATTTTTACCTTATGTAGTATTGTGGATAGTATTGCCTAAAAAGCCATATCACTTAAACAACCCGCATGTAGATTATACTGTGCCACCATCAAACGAACCTTTTAATCCGTTTAGAGCGGGAGCGGGTACACCACCTTTTAACCCGGGTACACCACCGTTTAACGCGGGTGTGCCCCCCTTTGCGGTGAAGCCGCCAAAAAACTCAAGCGCCGGGCTTATAGCAGGTGTATCATTGGTGCTTTTCGGGTCGTTCTTTTTATTGGAACAACTGGATATTATACCATTTTTGAGTTTTCATCAGCTATGGCCGGTGATACTTATTGTAACAGGTGCAATGATCATCTTCACAGGGAAGGATAAAACGCCTAAACCTGTTGATGAGCCATGGGAAGCGACCGAGAAAAAGGATGATGCTATCCCAACCGGTGATACTGCAGCCGATAAAACCTCAACTGAGCAATAATTTTATAACACTGATATTAAATAAACAAGATCATGAAAAGTAATAAATTAATTCCCGGTGTTATATTGATACTGATTGGCGTTATGTTTCTGCTGCGTAACTACGGTTACCTAAACTTTCACTTCTGGAACCTGTTTTACCTATGGCCAATAGTAATTGTTGTAATAGGTATCAATCTGATTTTTGCCAATAACAAATCAACCTGGGCCACATTATTAAAGCTAGGTGTTATTGTTATAGGGTTTGGTTTGCTGTTGTTCGGCAATTTCTCAAAGCATCATCCGTTCGGCGGCCGTTATTCTTACCATTTTAATGATGACGATGATGACGACGACGATTACAGCGAAGGTAGAAGGATAACTAAATTAGAAGGCGCATCAGTATTTAATGAGAGTTATACTGATAGCATAAAAACAGCAGAGCTTAACATAAGCGGCGGAGCTACAACCTATAAATTGAATGATACCACCAACCAGTTATTTAACGCCAATACTAAAGAGTTTTTTGGCAATTACCAGTTAACTACCGACAAGAAGGATTCGTTATACGTGCTTAATTTTAAAATGCGCGACAACAAACGCGGACGCTTTGATTGGAATGATGATCATAAGCAAGCCAATATTGCCACTTTTAAATTGAATGTAAACCCTGAGTGGAACATTAATGTGGCTACCGGTGCAACCGACCTTGATTTTGACTTGTCGAAATTTAAAGTACGTTCACTTGATCTGGCCGGTGGCGCGGGTGCGTTCAAAATCAAATTTGGCCAGCCTTTAACAACCACAACTGTTGATATATCAACCGGCGCGTCTGATGTGGATATAAACATACCGGCTAGCGCAGCTTGTCGTATTACTAAGGGTACCGCGTTTTCATCAAACAATTTTGAAGGCTTTACCAAAGTAGGCGATGCTTACGAGACCCCGGGCTTTGCTAACGCTACCAATAAAATATTAATTAAAATTAAAGGAGGTATGTCCTCATTCAGTGTGAGGAGATATTAATACTTCTCCAATTAAAATAAAAAAGCGACGGGTTTCAAACTCATCGCTTTTTTATTTTTAATTGGTTTTTACTACGTAAGTTTTCGCCAGGCTGTCATACCAGTTCTGGCGATGCTCGTTAAAAAGCATGGTAAGGAAGGGAACCCATAATATTATTGACATTATTACCCCCAAATTCCGGCCCAATGATGAAAGGATTGAGGGAGCATTTCCATTAATATCCACAACTACAAGTTTGCATATTCTTTTGCCCAAAGTAGCTTTCATTGGTGAAGCTTCCATTGCAGAGCGGTAGATCAAAAAGAAAGCGTTAAACCACAAGTAAAGCATCATTAAGGATGGAGGAAGGGGTTGGCCAAGGGTAAAGTCCGCCGGTATAGTGATCCATCCGGATTTTAAAGCGATTATTTCAAATAAAATATACAGCGGGAAATAGTCAATAATAAACGCCAGTGTCCTCATTCCAAAATTGGCCAGGTTATCCCCGGTAGGGAAATAAACACCTTTGGATTTAAAATAATCAATAAACTCCGGCATCTCTGAAGCATACAGCCACTTGTCGTTTAATAACGTTGACAATTGCGTGTGCTCGTCCATTCCTTTTTGCACCAACTCGCGGTAGGTAAAAGGTCCGGTTCTTTCGTCACCATCCAACAGATAATATTCTTTCTCCATATTGCCCGAAGGTAGATATTTAGCGGCGGTTTTTTAAAGGAAATTAACCTTACCGGCTATAAACGGTCGCTCTTATAAAATCACCAAAAAAAGCCTTTGAATTAACAGGTTTATAACGCTGTTCAGCAAAAAGTTGTTTTACATCAGGCAATCGAGTAGCTTCTATACCACATAATATTTTAAAGAAGGCGTGCATGGTTTTAAGCAGCATTTTCTGCCATAATTTTCCAGTCGGTTCAAAATCGGCATACAGCCATAAACCCTCAGGTTTGAGGGAAGAATGTAAATGATTGAATACTTTTTGGGCGGTTTGCTGAGTAAAATTGTCAAACAAAAACGG
>CAMLFI010000456.1 GCA_946479225.1 uncultured Mucilaginibacter sp.
TTTTTCATGATGATCCGCATTTTAGGGGCGGTGCCGGTCGCAAAGTAACCGCTGCAGACTTTGCCTATAGTTTTTCAAGGCTGATAGACCCAAAGGTTGCCTCCTCCGGCTCGTGGATCTTCAGTGATAAGGTTACGGGCAAGGAAGCTTTTGAGGCGGTTAACGATTCTACTTTCCGTATCACATTGCGGCAACCCTTTGCGCCCTTTATAAGCATGCTTACGGCGCAATATTGCTCTGTGGTACCGCACGAGGTGGTTGAGTTTTACGGGAAGGATTTTCGTAGTCACCCTATAGGCACAGGACCATTTAAGTTTAAGTATTGGAAGGAGGGCGAAACCCTTGTGCTGCTAAAAAATGAAAACTACTGGGAGCGCGATGAAGATGGTAAGCGACTGCCTTATCTGGATGCTGTGCAGGCCGGTTTTATTGATGATAAGCAAACCTCCTTCCTGGAGTTTATGAAGAAGAAGCTTGATTTCCTGAATGATATTGATGGCAGCTACCGCGATGATATCCTCACTAAGACAGGACACATCACCCAAAAATACGAAGGCAGATTTAAGCTAAGCACCGGCCCGTTTTTGAATACCGCCTACCTGGGGATGCTTGTTGATACCAGTCTGGCTATTGTTAAAAATTCGCCTTTACGGAAGCTTAAAGTAAGGCAGGCTATTAATTGCGCCATTGATAAACGTAACCTGATAAAGTACCTGCGCAACGGCCTGGCCACCCCCGGCGAAGCCGGATTTATCCCCAAAGGCATGCCCGGTTTTGACGACGAAAACGTGGAGGGCTATGATTATGATCCCGCTAAATGCCGCCGCCTGCTGGCCGAAGCGGGTTATCCCAACGGTAAAAACATGCCGGTTATACAGCTCAACAGCACAGTGGCCTACCATAACCTTATTGAGTACGTACAGGGCGAACTGGACCGCGCGGGCATTAAAACCAATGTTGAAGTGCTGCATGGTGCCAGCCTGCGCGAAATGATTGCCAAAAACGGCATCAACTTTTTTTATGGCAGCTGGATAGCCGATTATCCTGATGGTGAAAACTACCTGTCGGTGTTTTACTCAAAAAACAAGATCCCTTTTGGGCCCAATTACACTGGCTTTAACAATAAGACTTTCGATCGATTGTACGAGTCATCATATCATGTGAAAGATGATGCGCAGCGCCACACCATATACCAAAAAATGGATAACCTGATCATGGACCAGGCCCCTGTGGTGGTTTTATATTATGATAAACGTGTTAACCTGTACCAAAATAATATATCGGGCTACAGTACCAATGCGCAAAACCAGCTTACCTTAAAGCGGACACGGAAGAACAATCTCTGATGCTACATAGATACCAGTGTAGTTACACTCAACGGAGCCAGGTTGATGCTAAAGTTGTTACCAGGTATAGTAAAGTTGCTGTCTTTTAAGTTGTTGTTGGCATCGGTATAATAACGGTTAAAGCCTGTAGTGGTTAGGCCGGTTATGCCAATTGGCTGCGCCATCATGGTGTTATTTTGGTTGATGATGACCAGCACCAGTTTTAAACCACTTTTATAAGCAGTTACAAAAACATTCGATTGCGGGGCGGCCGTTGCCGACACCTTGCGGTAACCCGGGCGCACCCATTTGCTATATTGCGCCATCACATATCCCCGCTTGGTAGGTACGTCAGCAGTTTCACTTATCAGGCCGTAATAGCGGCTCATATACCACCACACATACATGCTGTAACCGGCGTTCATGCAGTCGTGCAATTCTTTTGCAACACCCAGGGCACCTATCCAGCCATTGCCGTCATCAGTATTGGTATAATGTTCGGTCATCCATATTTCCTTACCGGGGGTAAAGGCTGTTGGTGCAGCGCCGTAAATATGGCCCGCCAGGTAAGTCGTTTTAGCGGCAGCAGCCGGATTGGCTAAATAAGTATTAAGATAGGTTTGACTCATATTAAAGGGCTCGGGCGCCATAACAGGCGCGCCTAAATTATCGCCCTGGGCAGCAACAAAGTCGGCTACTTCTTCGGCTGTCATCAGCATAGATTCGTAATCTACTGTGATGTTAGGTTCGTTTGTAGGGCTAATTGCTGTAACGCCCCCAACCGCAGTAACGTAACTGCTTAAAAACGCGGCGTATTCTGCATATGATGTTGTTTTTAATTTGCCGCCATTAGTATTGCCATTAGTTTTCATATAGGCCGGGGCCGACCAAGCTGTAGCAATTACTTTAGCGCCAAATGATTTTGCAGCATCAATAGTTGGCTTTTCAGCAGCGAAATCCGCAGCCGAATTTGGGATACGCACACGTAC
This sequence comes from uncultured Mucilaginibacter sp., assembly GCA_946479225.1. The sequence goes on from CAMLFI010000456.1 coordinate 2,315, forward strand.
AACACTCAACCCTAACCCGTCTGTAGGCGAGAAGAGCTTTTGTCTTTGGGCAGCGGTAAGGTCGCCCCGCCATTGCAGAATACTTGCGCCGCCAAAGCCGCTTATGTTTTGTTGTAATGTGTTGGCTTCAATAGTTGTTATGCCTGTTGCGTTGGCTGCAACGCTTACAGCGCCGCCTAAAACTATTTCGGCCGGTGGTGTGGGTCCGGGATCCGGTGCTTTTGATTTTTTACAACTAACAAACAGGGCCGCAGTAAGCAGCATTAAAGTGAAAATCTTCTTCATTAATATTAAGTATAATCGGGTTTTTTCTTCGAACTGATGATTGGTTCGGCGGTAAATATATATAGAAATACCACCGTGTAAAAAAAAAGATACGAATGCGATTGCGTAGAAAATTTTGCTATAAAAACACAGCATTTGCCGGCGGCCCCAGCCTTATTACATCGCCATTGGGTATATTAGCATTGCCAATTAACTGCATATATGCAGTTATAAACCCTTTAAACAAAAGCGGCATTGCCATTTATTTAAAGTACTAACCACACTATTACATAACGCCATGGAGAACGAAATTAAAAAAGAATTGGAAGGCATTTCCCGCCGCAAGTTTTTGGAGTCGACAAGCAAGGTTGCCGCAGGCACTATCCTGTTAAGCGGATTTCCAACTATTGTACCATCATCAGTATTTGGT
>CAMLFI010000457.1 GCA_946479225.1 uncultured Mucilaginibacter sp.
GTACGGATGCCAAGGAAAACCTGATGACGGCTATTGAGATAGCCAACGCCAAAAAGAACGACCGTGCGCGCGTGCCCGAGGTTTGTATCTACTTTGACTACAAACTCTTCCGTGGTAACCGCTCTTTTAAATATAACTCTTCTAAGTTCGAGGCGTTTCGGTCGCCTAATTACCCTATACTGGCCGAGTCCGGGGTGCATTTGCGCTTTAGTGTGAATGACATCCGCCAACCTAACCAGGATGCTTTAACCGTGCATACCAACCTGGCTAATGACATAGCCGTGCTTAAGCTTTACCCTGGCATAGGGCCCAAGGTGGTTGAGGCCATTTTAGGTGCCGACGTACGCGGCATTGTTATGGAAACCTTCGGCGCAGGCAACACCACTACCGACCAATGGTTTATTGATCTGCTTAAGCAGGCTGTCGACGACGGTAAGGTTATAGTTGACATCTCGCAATGTAAGGTGGGTACCGTTGAGCTGGGCCGCTATGAGACCAGCAAGCAGCTGAAAGATATTGGCGTAGCCACCGGTTTTGACATGACCTATGAGGCGGCTGTTACCAAAATGATGTTCCTGCTCGGCCAGTCTGAGGACCCCAAGGAGGTTAAGCGATTGATGGAGGTTGACCTGCGCGGCGAGCTGACGGAGTCTTAGCAGGCTGATAGTTTGCAAGGGTGTCCTGTTCCAAAAAATGTAAAGCCTTAAAGTTTTCCAAATTCCTTGACGGTATTAACATGTTGTTAATCAGGGCATTTGCATTTCAACGTGGAACAGTTTGGAACACTTTGACTCGTCCTAAAATAGGTTGACAGTTGGTCTTGTCCGGATTTTGGTTTACACTTTTGGAGAGTTAAAAGTGAGTATTTATTGGTACTAAGTTAATGATTGTTTTGAGTAATAGTTACTGATTTAATGTATCAGTTTTTGTTGCTTTCTTTCTTCTGTTCTTCCAATGTTTTATTAATGGTTCGTTAATTTGGTGAGCGACAACTGGCGTTAAGTTACTGCAACTCATATGGGGCCTGATATTATTGTAAGCCTCTATAGCCACCCTTACAGCTAAAAGAGCTTCTGATCTTGATTTGAATATGCGGCTTAACCTAAACTCGGTTTTAAGAATTCCATTTATTCTTTCAGCTATGGGATTTTCATAAGCCTCACCATGCTGGGTCATACTTATAGCTATCCTTTCCTTATTAAGTATTTTGATATAATCATAGCTGCAATACTGAACACCTCGGTCTGAATGATGCATTAATGGAAGCCCCGTACCCCGATTTTTTACAGCCATATTCAAAGCATTTATAGGTCCATCATTGGTCAGATAAGGATGTAAACAATATCCCATGATTTTTTTGGAATAAGCATCCGTGATCAAACTCAGGTAGTTAAAGTCATAACTTATACAGATATAGGTTATATCAGCCACCCAGAGTTGTTCTGGGCGGTTTACCTCTATTCCTTTTGCCAGATCCGGGTATTTCCAAAACACGTGGTTAGACTGCGTTGTTCGCGGCCCACGCAACTTCCTGGAAATCAATAAACCGTGATCTTTTAATAAACCATTCAGCTTATCTCTTCCCATGGGAATATTGTTGGTTCTCAAAGGCTGATAAATGCACTTATAAAGCTTGTGAAGGCCTAACCCAGGTAGTTCGCGCCTGACTTGGGCGACCAACTCCAAAACGATTAATTCTGCCTGTTCAGCATCGCTTAAATGCCATTGCTTTTTATAAAATGCCTGCCGGGATTTACCAAACAGTTTACAAAGTGGCCCTACACCCATCCTTGTAATATGCTTTTCTTTGATCAGCATCACTGTTTGGTGCCACGCTTTTTTCGCACCGGCACCTTCAGCTCTTTCTCAGCATAGTCAATCATGGCATTTAATCCGTAGATCATGACATTCGCCTTTTCTAATGACTTCTCTAACTGCCTGATCCGTTGTTTGAGTGCTTGCGGATCATTTTTATCTTTAGCATTCATTGCAGCTAAAGTTACGGCTCCTTTTTCAAGTTTCTTCTTGTAAAGATTCACCCAATTATTGAGCATCTGAACATTCGGTAATCGATAGCTTTTTGCAACTTCTTTGGCAGATCGGTTACGGTACATAACCATCAAAACCAACTTTTCCTTAAACTGCTCTGCAAAGGTGAAGCGGTCTAACATTTCTTTCATCTGGAATAAAATTTATTCCAAAAGTGTAAACCTATAGCCGTATGAGACCCACTGTTCCAAAAAACATAAAGGGTGCAAAAGCTGATGACGGTGCTAAATGCTTGATTTTTAGCACTAATGTGTTTAAGCGTGGAAGAGTTTGGAACACTTTTAGGTCGTTTTTTGGTGGTTTTTTTGGTGATTTGGAACACTTTGGAACACCTGGAATAGTGGATTTGGAACACTTTGGAACAGCGGGTTTTTTGTTTCGCTTTGCAGAATATTTCTGCTATTTTGCATAACCAACCTACGCCATGAGCATCTTTTCAATTCAAATAAAAAGTCTGAAACAATACGCCGGTCTTCTACTTGTGGTATTGCTATTATGCACGGGCTGCATAGCCTGTACAGATTTGATGGAAGGTATAGAAAGCGCCAAAAGGATCTGGTTTATCCTGGTTACAGGTATAATCTTAATATGGTTGGCGTTGTATCTAAAAAAAGATGGTGCCTTTCCATTTAATCAACTGGATTGGTTAGTCGTCTTTTATTTTATATTCATCGTTGTTAATAACATTATCCGTCAACAATTTAACTGGCCTACCAATGTTGAAGCGTTTTGCACGCTTTTAACATATTTGTTTGTGAAGTACTTGTTTTCAGATGCTTCTTTTCCAATAAGAATATACATCGTAGCCATTTTGCTTTTTGCAATAAGCCAGGTATTGATAGCGGCTTTGCAATGGTTCGAAGTCATTCCCGGCTATAATATCAACTTTAAATTTACAGGCTTCTTTTTTAACCCTGCGCCATTCGTTATCTTCCTCACATCGCTGTTTATT
>CAMLFI010000458.1 GCA_946479225.1 uncultured Mucilaginibacter sp.
TGCGAGGCTTACTTTTGTTGTTGATGACGCAAAATCTTCTGGATCAATGGGAGGACTTTCTGCATTAGCAGGGCAGTTTGGATTTAACCTGGATGGCCTTGGTGGAGCAAGCGGTGTGCTAGCCGGCGATAATATTGAAGAATTGGTAAAAAGCCACAAATTGATAAAAAACACGCTGGTCTCTGCCTATGATGACACGCAAACACTTGCCGACAAATATGCCGTTATTTATAAATTGAGTAAAGAATGGCTTGAATATAGCCCGGATGGCAAGATTATCAGGTTTCCACTGGATGGCAAAAACAATACACGCTTACAGGATAGTTTGTTGCATGAAATGACTGAACTTATTTTAGAAAAAGGACAGTTTGGAATATCAAAACCTGATAAAAAACTTGGCTTTTTTGAGATAAGTGTTACCATGAAAGACGAAAAGCTGGCAATGCTTTTTTGCCAGCGCATTATAAAACAGTCTACCGATTTTTTTATAACGACAAAAACAAAAAGGTTAAAAAACAACGTTGACAGACTTAAACTACGCGCCGACAGCATAGAAAAAATATTGAATTACAAAACCTTTTCTGTATCAACCAGCACGCGTAGTATACTTGATTTAAACCCTGCATTTACCGAAGAAGATGCCAGGGTTGATATTAAGCAACGTGATAAGATTGTACTAAGCACCATTTTCTCCGAAACAGTAAAAAATCTTGAGGCAAGTAAAACTATGCTCGCTCAGGAAACACCTACGGTACAGGTAGTGGACGAGCCCGAAATGCCGCTAAAGAAAAACAAACTCAAATACCCAATAGCTATTGCATCGGGCATAATTATAATGCTGGTGTTGTTCGCTTTTTATAAACTTCTAACCAGAAGAGAATCAAAACCTGTAAGTAACGCCTAATTGGCCGTAAAAGTTAGTCGCGGTATTTTGCGGCGTATAATAAACACCCGGAACTAAATTGTTTGATATCCACTGGTAATTTAATGACGTTACATGTTGCAATTTTGCGTTAAGCAATAAATTGCGATAATCCCATTCGCCCTGTACACCAACAACAAGATCAACCCACTTGCGTGAATGTCCGTTTATATCCGGTAAATAAGCATCAGAAAAATCAACGCCATGCTCATAACGGTCAAATGTGACACCGAATTTTTTCAATCCGGAAACCCAGTTAACATCTACATGCTGCAGATTTCCTCCGGGTCCGGTGCCAGCACCCATAACCTGCCCCTGGTTGGTGTGCCCCTGCCATACCTGGCCGTGTAAATAAAAGGATCCTGCCTGTTTAACTAACCTGTCAACGGTTTGCGAGAGTTGGGTAACCTCTGCACTGAGCAAAATTTGTTGATCAGCGATTCCATTAAGGGGAAGCAGTTTTCTAAAGCCGAAAATATATGCCCTGGAATGGTCGGGAGAGCCTATAAAATCGCGATAATTATATGAATTGTCGTTTAGTCCATATTCAAAATACAACTCCGCCTGAGCTCTTTTAAACAACCACCTTGCATAAAAAGATGTGTATTGATCCCGCGATATAGGGTCGCCATCGTTTGTATTTACTTTTTGATACGGAAAGAAAAAAGGAACATAGTCGCTAAACTTTTTAATGTCGGGACCATAGGCATCAAATGTGCGGGTTAGTCCTAACGTTAACCCGGGTAACCATTTAGGATGATAATTAAAATTAAAGCCCGTAAAATATCGCCAGTCATTACGCTTAGACTTTGCTAACACATCTCCATTTGGCAATGATGTTACTGCAGTTGGGGGGTAGTTAGTTCCTTCCAATCGCCCTGCGATAGCTTGAAATTCAAAATAACCAACATACGTCTTAATCGGCTTTGTAGAATTCAGTGCAACGTGTCTGAATCCGGGCGCATTATTACTTATTAATAATGAGCTGTTTACTCCGGGCCCCCACCATATATTTTCATTGGATATGCCGATTGATATGGGATCAAATGTCAAACGTATGCTGCTTTGTCCTAAAAAAATCTTTTTATAAGCATTAATTCCAAACCGCTCTGGTAGGTCTATATTATTGTAAACAGAATAAAAACCTCTAAGTTCTTTCTCGGCCCTTGAATTGTCGGAAAATCCAATAAAAGGTTTATTAGCAGCGTAAACATATTCAGGCTTTAACTGAATGCTCAAAGGACCTAATTTAAAATAAAAACCGCCGCTTACCATTGTTTCATAGCCCCTAGATGGTATCATCGCTCCATCATTCCATCCATATGGATAATTAGAATTGTATTGCTGCTGCCAGGTTATCGGTAATAACTGAAAAACACCTCGTCCCTTTGCAAATATAAAAGGCATAAGGGGTGACCATTTTGCCGTCTTTTGCACACTATCTGGCGTATACGAAAAAGCCTGCTTAACCGCTCCTACATTAAATAAGGGCCTAACTGTGAAGGACACGTTTGAGTCAACGTCACCTTTTAGCTGCATTCTTCTATAGTAATCTTCTAAAACAGGTGCACCCACCGGTAGCGTTTGCGCTTCCAGATCAACAGAAAAAATCAGAAGGCAGATAAAAAATATGTTAAAACTCTTCCTCATTAAGTACCTCCACACACGAGAGTATTTTATTTTCATTAATAATAAACAATATCATTACCTGACTTTGTTTTACATTGCAAAATATAAACTAAAATGTTGCTATTTTCTGCAAGGCAACGTCTCCCTTATACGCGACATTATTACCGTAGCTGAGTGCTCTGTTTATGAATGTTAAATGATGATAGAATGAATTAACAGTGCGAGTTATGTCTTCTGGGAAGACCGAACACACTTTGTAAGATACAGTAATTGCGGTTGACTGCGCATACCTACAAAAATCATCAAAACCAGGTGTCCCAACCGGGAGTGATTGTGTATATGCGTTAAAAGTATTAGCAACCATCAAAATAGCCATAAAAACGGCAAGTTGAAGGGTTTTCATAAATTAATTGCTTTTACCTTAATATTATCTACAG
>CAMLFI010000459.1 GCA_946479225.1 uncultured Mucilaginibacter sp.
TTCCAGGCATTTGTTGTTTGCGCTGTTAAGCCCTGGCTAACAAAAAATAAAAAGCCGACAGTGAGGAATCTGTATTTCATGATATTATAGGTTAGTGCAATAAAAGTATCTAAAATTAACATATAAAAAAAAGCCGGCGTAGGTTAACGTCGGCTCATTTGTATATTTCTTTAAAAACGTTGTTAGTAGTCAGACTCGCCACTGCTGCGGTCGCGGTAATTACCACCTCCACCACCGCGTTTATCATCGTTCCCGTATTTTTTATAACCACCACCGCTATCGTTTCCGCCACGGTAATTGCTGTTTCCTCCGCTGCGCTTGTCATCATTCCCATATTTTTTATAGCCACCGCCACTGTCATTTCCACCACGGAAACCACGGTTGCCGCCGCCGAAATTGCCGGCTGGTCTTTCTTTTTCGCGCGCCTCGCTAACAGCAATGTTTTTATCAAGCACCTTTCTTTCGTTCAGCTCGGCAATAGCGTTGTTAGCCTCGGTGCTGTCGGGCATTTCAACAAAGGCAAAACACTTGCTTCTGCCGGTTTCGCGGTCCATAATAAGGTTAACAGAATTTACCGTTCCATAAGCGGCAAACAAGTCTGCAATTTGGGCTTCCTGATACTGATAGGGCAGCCTGGCTACAAAAATTTTCATTAAACTATGATATGATGATTAAAAAAGCACGTTTATAGTGTAAACTTACGCTAATATAAGCTTATTTACAATTACATAGCAAGGGTTTGATTTGTTTTAAAAAACGAGTGTTTTTTAAATTATTTTATAAGATGGTTTACTTTTTCAACCAGTTCGGTAAGGTCAAAAGGTTTGTTAATGATGGCATCGCAGCCATATGCAGACAATTCATCGGCATGGTTAACATATGCAGAGAATATAATTACCGGTACGTGCTTAAAATCAGGGTGCGCTTTTATTTGCCGGCAAAGTTCGCCGCCATTGGTACCCGAAACACGGTAATCTAATATCACCAGATTGGGCTCAAATTCTTCTACAAGCGGAATAACATCTATGCTTTCCGACGTGCTTTTGACATCAAACTTTTCATAGGATAATGTTTCGTGAACAATATCCAGAATATCTTGATTGTCATCTAAAACTAATATGCGTTTTGACATCCGTAATTTTCAATATTCCCGAAAGAAATGCAAGTGTATAAGGCCCTGAAAAGCCACGCGTCGGATAAAAATATTTTGTAATATATAAAGCACAAAAGTAAATTATTTTTCTTATATTATTAAATAACAAAAAAAACATGTTGATGTAATTTTACAAATTTGCTTAATTTGTTTTGTGCAAGAGAAACATACATCTACCCATCTTCAGGAAAATCTGTTTTTAAAAGTATTTGAACTTACCGGCGCGTCGGTAATTGTTGAAGTAGATCTTCCGCATTTTACCGTTGTGGCTGCGAGTAATGCTTTCTTGAAAACATTTGGATTAACCAGAACAGGTTTTATCAGCGCTTATTTTTTTGATATTTTTTCTGAAAATAATAGTGCTGCGGTTATATTAAATGAAAGCTTTAACAAAGCAATTGCAACAAAAGAAATCTCATTAGTTGCCGCTTATCCCCTTAATTTACATAATGGTGCTAATTCAGAGGTTACTTATTGGTCGGCAACTAATACCCCTTTGTTAAATGATAACGGTGATGTGGCATATATTATACATACCCCTGTAAATATCACCGCGCAACTTACTTTAAAGCATGAACAGGCTGCCCGTATGTTAAACTTGCAGATACAGCAGGACCGCATGAACGAGCTGTTTATGAAAGCTCCGGTTGGGGTAACATTTTTAAGTCGAAATAACTTTATTATTGAGTACGCCAACAGTGCCATGTGCCAAATGTGGAACCGTTACACGCCCGAGGAGGTTGTGGGAAAACCTGCTCACGAAGTAGTGATTGAAGCTGCCGAGCTACGTGCGGTTTTAGAAAAGGTAGTAAGGAGCGGAACCCACTTTATTGCCGATGATGCCCCTGTGTTATTAGAAAAAGACGGTAAAACAAAAACCTGCTACTTCGATCTGATATTTGAACCCTTGCACGATGCGGAAAATCATGTTACCGGCATAATAGGTATAGCTGTAGATGTTACCGAAAAAGTAGAGGCGAGGCTTAAGTTAGAAGATGCGGAGCAACGACTTAGGTTAGCCACAGAATCAACAGGCCTGGGAACCTGGGACCTTGATCTTAAAACCAGGGATATTATTTATTCGCCGCGCATTGCAGAGATATTTGGCAAGGCGACCGATGTTGCAGTAAGCCACCAGGAATTGCGTGATACTGTACATCCGGATGATCGATCCATTGTAAGTAAAGCATTTGAGCTGGCTTTGCAAACGGGAAGATATTTTTATGAGGCGCGTATTGTATGGGCAGATGGTAGCATACATTGGATACGCACAACCGGGCAGGTAATGTTTAATACCCGCCATGAACCTGTACGTATGTTGGGTACAATTAATGATGTTACCGCCCAACGCGAAATTATTGATGAGTTAAAAACAAGTGAAGAAAACCTGCGCTTGGTTACACAAGCCGCAGAATTAGGCACTTTTGATCTGGACCTTGTAAAAGGGACGATGCAATGGGATAAACGCTGCCGTGAACTATTTGGTATTTATAACAGCGAACCTGTAAGCTTTGAGCATGATTTTGCGCTTGGCCTGCATCCTGATGACCGCCAGCGGGTTGCCGCGGTTATTGCCCACTCAATGGATAAAAAAGCAAGTAACGGCGAATATGATGTTGAATACAGAACCGTTGGCCTTGAGGATGAAAAAGTGCGTTGGATAAGGGCCAAAGGCAAGGTGTTTTTTGATGAGACCGATCACCCGGTCCGTTTTATAGGAGCTGTTTTGGATATTACCGAAAATAAACTGGATGAGATCCGCAAGAACGACTTTATTGCTATGGCCAGTCATGAGTTGAAAACACCGCTTACATCGCTTAAGGCTTACATAC
>CAMLFI010000460.1 GCA_946479225.1 uncultured Mucilaginibacter sp.
TGTAGAAGAGAAAGCCGATCTTTCAAAAAAGATCATTGAAAGATTAAATCAAATATTTTCGGATATATCAATTCTATCTATGAATATAAAAGAATTTGAATTGGCTACTTATAGTAATAAGTCGTTAATAAATCCACATAATACAAGTGGCGATAGGTTTTTCTAAGTATAACTAAATAGCCTCTTACCTGGCTTGTTCATTTATCAACTTCCTTAAAAACGCATTCAATTCCGTCGTTTTCACATTAAACTCCTTTTCAAAAATATCTTTATAGCTGGTGTATTGCATCAATCGTTTTAAGCCGGCTATGCCGTCTTTCTTGTAAACAACATCACATATCATACCCTGAATAGCGCTGCCCGGATTGGTAAAAGGATCGGTATACCAAAAATCATCCACCTTACTTAAGTCGGCTTTAGGGTGATCTGTAAGATATTGGCTAACCCTTTTAAGGTGCCACTTTATTTGATGGCCCATGCTCCCGGCGTAAAGTACCGCCAATCCTTCCTGCAAAGGCGATTTGGGATACAGGTGATTAAGATATAGATGAACAACCTCATGAAAGTAATTTTCGCCCAGTCCACCACAATAAACCTGGTTGTCTTTATCATCAGAAATGCCAGACGGTGCCGATTTGTTACCCATCAATAAAGCGTAATCAAAGCCTCTCAATTTATATAGCTCATCTTTATCATTTGCCATGTAATAGCGTATAGCGATGGGCTCAAGCCCCCACTCCTTCTCCAGCTTTGAAATGCTACTGATCAGGCTATCCGCCCTCATTTGATTGAAGGTATGATAAGGAGGATAATAAAAAGTTATGTTCCTCACCTTCCGACTATGCCAGCTAGCCAGATTGGTCGTTATGGGATTGATAAAATAAGGCCGTTTATTTTTATCAAAGGCCACGTAATGATTGGTAACGGCCATTGTCATTACGTTCTTCAGCGAATCAGCGAGGGAAAATTGTGTTTTGATCTGTACGTATTGCTTAGACGGCCTGATATAAATTATAGTCGGCCGATAACCTTGCGAATACAGCGGATAATCACCTTGAGCGTAAATTATCTGATCCGGTAATTTGCGGAGCTTTAGCTCCTGTGGCGGCCAGTATTTTGTCATATCGGCAATTTTCCGGCCTTTAAAATCAGCAATATAATTGTTATAAAATCGTAACGCGGTTTTCACTTCATTCAGCGAAGTGTCTACACCTGGGTTAAGGTAGATCTGGGCAGAACTGCTAAGCGCAAGTAATAGTAAAATTAGCGATATGATAGGTCTAATCATATTACATAGTTAAGAATTTAGCATGTAATACTAAAGGCATTAACAAGTTTTAACAATGAAGCGTGTTTAAATCGAATCAAAAAAAATCACTTTCCACTGTAACGTTTAAGCCCTTGCCACCGTCTACTCTTAAATCGGGTGAATCCGCATATTTAATCGCCAAAAATAATTACACAAAACTGGCGTTTATTTGACAGTATAACCCGTAATTTTACGGTATAATTTTTAAGCAGATGAAACGTAACCTCGTCATCACAACCCTTTTAGCAGCAGGAAGTTTGCTTGGCAGCAATGCCATGGCACAACAAGCCGCTTTATTACCCGATCAAAATCCACGTTACCAGGAAAGTGCACGCAAATATGCGCTTGTTGCCGACTCGTTGACCAGGCAGGAAGGCACAACGGTGCAAAACACATACAAAGCGTACGATTGGTATACCGCCCGCGAAGAACGCCGTCAGCAAAACCGCGAGTGGCGCAATATGTACGGCGGTTATAACAACTACTACTCGCCTTTGAGCTTATACGGCGGCTATTCTTCGTATTATCCTTTTTATAGCTCGTTTGGCAACTACGGTTATGGTTACGGCAACCGTTGGGGTGGCCGGGGCGGCCGCTGGGGTGTGGGCATAGGCTATAGCTGGTAAAATATTCAATAATCTAAATCATTTACAATTCGTATATATATGAAAATTAATAACCTATTGGCCGTTGCAGCTATTTCAGCATCGGCATTGTTCTTTACTGCTTGTTCAAGACAAGTTACCCGTGTTAGTACTGATGAGACCATTGACGTTAGCGGCTCATGGAACAACAGCGATTCGCGCATGGTGGCCCAGGATCTTACCACACAGATACAAAACGGACCATGGATGAATAACTATGCGCAGTCACATCCCGCTAAAAAGCCTACTGTTGTTGTTGGTTTGGTTCAAAACAAAAGTCATGAGCATATTGAGGCCGAAACATTTATAAAGGATGTGGAAAGTACTTTTGTTAACACCCAAAGAGTAAGGTTGGTACAAGGCGGTAAAAAACGCGAGGAGCTTCGCGCAGAAAAAGCCGACCAGCAAACTAACGCAAGCGTATCAACCATGAAAAAATTTGGCTTAGAAAACGGTGCCGACTATATTTTACAAGGTTCTATCAATTCTATTGTCGACTCGCATAAACGCCAGAAAGTTGTTTATTACCAGGTTAATCTGGAGCTGACTGATATACAAACAAACGAAGTGGTTTGGATTGGCGAAAAGAAGATAGCCAAATACGTTAAGAACTAAGCTTGTTAATGTATTGCCCCCTCCCTGCCCCTTTTTACGGCAGATCATATTTTATAATGACATTTTTTAAAAAGTATTTTTTTGGAGCATCGTGCCTTATAGCGTTGATGCTCTTTTTATCAGGCTGTGCCACGTATAACGATCAGGTGCTTCCTTATTATAAAAACGTACGGACCGGCAATTATACCGAAGCAGAAAAACAACTGAACAGAAACAGCCTTATCCAGAAGCCGCGTAACCAGTTGCTTTTTTTAATGGAAAAGGGCCGTATCAGCCATCTAAACGGCGAATACGAAAAGAGCAATCAATATTTTAATGGGGCGGATTCTTTACTGGAGAATAGTTTAACCGATGCCGGTGATGCCGCGGTTGGTGTATTGGTAAACTCTATGTCGCAGCGCTAT
>CAMLFI010000461.1 GCA_946479225.1 uncultured Mucilaginibacter sp.
TTTAGCGGACAGCTAAATTATGCCCGCTATGGCCTGGATGTAGACGCAGCTAATTACGGTAAAGACATTTTTAAAAGTTACATATATCCTGCTAAGGCATATGGAAATTATATTGGCCAGGGTTTAACCACTAATATGGTTTACTTAAACGGCAGGGTTGCTTATGTAGTTAACCCCAAATATAACCTGCGTGTAGAGGCTGGTTTAACCTATCGTAACGAAACTAATTCCAAGTTTAACGATAAGACTACCATGGTGTTTATTGCGTTACGGAGCTCATTCCGCCATTTGTATGAGGATATAGCGAGACCGAGGGCTTACTAAATAAAGATGGTGATTATACGAGTTACCTTATAGTTTCTCGTATTTGCATAGCGCGTTGCAGGCGTGGACGGTTATAGCGCTGAAGTACAACCGGGTAAGCATTTAGCACTATATTAAGGAATAAAAGCGGCAGTGATTTAGCAATGCCGTAATAAATTGCTACAAAGAGATTTGTTGCTAACACGATAAAGAAAATAACCAAATGCCCAAATTCTGACTGACGGGTGCCATATTCTAAATGTTTTATTGCGTCCAAATTGTTTTTAACGGGATTGGACGCTCTAATAACTTTCTCCCAGCCAATCCATACCAAAATTTTCCTGAACAGATTAACGCCAAACCATTTGTATATCGCTCCCTTAGCCTCCCATGGCTTTGCATCATAATACTTTGATGCTAATGACAGTTTAAACATGTTGGTAAAAAAGAAAACACCCAACATTAGCATAAAGTTTAAAGTCCATGCAAAAACAAAAGAATGAGGTCCTTTTTGAATCGCTACGTATGTAACTATAGATAGAACAATTATCAACGTTAAACCAGCCTTCAGGTATTTACCGATCATATTATTTTAACGGATAAAGTTATATCCTATACAAACTTTTGCTCTCTATAAAGTTAAGCACAGCATCGGGTACAAAAAACTGCACGTTCTTTTTTTCTGCAATTGATTTGCGGATGAAGGTTGCCGACAATTCCATTTGTGGCGTCATAGTGATGGTAACTGATGGATGCGAAGCAAGTTCAGCATTTTCATAACCCGGGCGGGGGTATACATAGATCTGATGATCTCGCAATATGAGCTTGTAGTTTTTCCATTTAGGCAGCGATATCAGGTTATCTGATCCCATTATAAGGGCAAACTCATGCTGTGGATATTTCTCTTTAAGGTGGGTAAGCGTATCAATAGTATAAGATGGTTGCGGCAGTTTAAGCTCCACATCACTCACCTCAATATTCTGCGCATTATCTGTAGCCAGGCGTGCCATCTCCAACCTGTCATAAGTATTTATCAGGTCGCCGTATTTTTTTAATGGATTTTGGGGCGATACCACCAGCCAAACTTTATCTAAAGTTGTATGGTTAGCCAAGTAGTTGGCTATAATTAAATGGCCGATGTGAATGGGATTAAATGAACCAAATAGCAAGCCTATTTTCATTTAGTTGGCAGTTTTGAGTGAGTAGTGCCTAGGAATTAATAAAATTGGCAACCAATTTCTCCGCCTCCTCGCAGGCTGTATTAAGGTCGTAATTTTTTAGTATAATATCAAATTGAGGGGCATAATTCAGCTCTTTTTCAGCTTTAACAAACCTTTCCTGCAATTTTTCCGGGCTATCAGTGCCCCGACCGGCTAAACGCTGCTTTAAAACCTCCAGAGATGGTGGCTGTACGAATATTGCTAAAGCCTGCTCTTCGTATTTTTTCTTTAAGTGGAGGCCTCCCTCAACATCAATATCAAAGATCACAGTTTTGCCTGATTCCCAGATCCGCTCAATTTCTTCCCGAAGCGTTCCATAAAAAGTGCCGCTATAAACTTCTTCAAATTCAACAAACTGCTTTTTAGCAATGCGGTGTAAAAACTCTTCTTTACTTATAAAATAGTAATCCTTTTTATCAACCTCATCGCCTCGGCGCTCACGGGTAGTAGCCGATATAGAAAACTCCAGGTTAGGTATTTTTTTAAGTAAGTGGTGTACTATAGTTGTTTTACCTGCACCTGAAGGGGCCGAGAATATAACGAGTTTACCGTTTGGGGTCATGGTTTTCAGTTGATGGTCATAGTTCATTGTTCATGGTTGATAGGCGGTAGTTCATGGTTATTGGCTAATTGTATAATTTCTATACACTATTAACCATCATCTATAAACTGCTATGAACCATCAACTATGAACTCCTATAATACATTAAGTAATTGTTCCTTTATTTTCTCCAGCTCTTCTTTCATGCCCACCACCAATTTTTGCATGTTGGCATCGTTAGCTTTAGAGCCCAGGGTATTTATTTCCCTACCAATTTCCTGCGATATAAAGCCCAGCTTTTTACCATTCGCATCGGCATTTTGCAGGGTTTCTAAAAAGTAATCGCAATGCGTTTTTAAGCGGATCTTTTCTTCGGTAATATCAAGCTTATCAATATAATAAATAAGCTCCTGCTCAAAACGGTTCTGATCTATGGCCTCACGGTTAACAGCTTCGGTTAAAAACTGGTTCAACCGCTCGCGTATAACCGGTACGCGTTTAGGCTCTTCAATCTCTACCAGTCTTAGGTTTTCTACAATAATGCCTATACGGTATTTAATATCCTTTTCAAGCGTATCGCCTTCATCTTTTCTGAACTGCTGAAAAGCGGCCATGGCCTGCTTAAAGGTATCCTCAACTATTCTCCACTCCTCGTCTGATACCGTTTCTTCATCATACTTAACTACTTCCGGCAGGCCCAGCGCCAACTGTAAAAGATTATCAGCCGGTTGACCTAGTTCTGTGCTAACCTGCTGTAACTGCGTTAAGTAATGTTTGAGTAAAGTAGCATCAATACCGGCAGCTTAACTTTAGAATTTGCCTGTTCAGTATTTATAGAAAGGTTTACCTTTCCGCGCTCAATTTGCCTGCTGCAGTCGTTACGCAACTGAA
>CAMLFI010000462.1 GCA_946479225.1 uncultured Mucilaginibacter sp.
CTTTTTCAGCCTGTAGTATTCGATCAGCTATGGTGGGTGCTTTTGGTTTGGTTAATGGTACGTTACATTAATAACGATTCGTCGCCTAAGTACCTTTATTTTATCGGATTGGTAATAGGCGTTGGCTTGCTAACCAAATACACCATGGCGTTTTTTGCAGGGTCGCTTATTTTAGGGTTGCTTTTCACCAAACAACGCAGACTGCTTTGGAATAAGCATGTAATAGGAGCCGCGGCCCTTGCATTGCTTATATTTTTGCCCAATTTAATTTGGCAATACCAACATGACTGGCCGGTATTTGGGCACATGGCAGAGCTTAAAAAAACACAATTGGATTTCATTCAGCCATTGGATTTTACGAAACAACAGGTAATGGCGCATGGTATTGCAGTGATTCTGTGGATAACCGGTCTTTTCTTTTTACTGCGATCATTCAAACTTCGCAAATTTCAATTTTTGGGATTTGCCTACCTCCTCATCTTTCTGTTTTTAATGGAGATGAATGGAAAAAATTATTACTTATTCGGCGCTTACCCGATGCTGTTTGCCGCCGGCGGTTTTGGTTTTGACAGATGGGTAAAAACCATCCTCGCTTTACGTGTGGCTATTTTGTTAGCTTTTATAATACCGAATTTAATTCTATTACCGATTGTGTTGCCGGTATTGTCGTTTAAACGAACGCTAGGCTTTTTTGATTACATTAATAAACATACTGAGGTGCTGAAATCGGTTACTGTGTGGGAAGACCAGCAACACCACGCCACCACGCAGGATTATGCCGATATGCTTGGCTGGGATGAAATGACAAAAAAGGTAGCCGACAACTACAATACTTTTAGCCGCGAAAAGCAACGCGAAACTATTATTTACACCACCAACTATGGAGAAGCCGGAGCTTTGCGCCACTTGGGTAAACAATATAATTTACCTCAGTCTGTTAGCCTGGCCAGCAGTTTTGCTTTATGGGCGCCACCGGATATTACTGCAAGATACATTATATACGTGAGTGATACCGGCGACGACGACATGATCTATTACAGATCAATGTTAAAGGGCCACGTAAAACTGGATAGCGTAACCAATACCTACGCCCGCGAAAAAGGGACGGATATTTATTTACTAGAGCCCAAGCCTGAGTTTTATGAGCGTTACAGGCAACGTTTTATAAAAGCCCAAATATGGTAATTAGCTTTTTGCTTTTACCTTTGTGCTTTAAGCTTAAATATGCGCGGACTAAAAACCATTATCTTTTTGATCATATCAAACACGTTTATGACGTTTGCCTGGTATGGGCATTTAAAGTTTAAGGATTACGATTGGGGTAAAAATCTGGGACTGATATCTATCATCTTTATCAGCTGGGGACTGGCATTTTTTGAATACGTTTTCCAGGTGCCTGCTAACCGCGCAGGTTTTAAAGGCGATGGCGGGCCATACAGTTTGGTGCAGCTAAAAACTATTCAGGAAGCTATAACGCTAACTATATTTATGGTATTCTCCCTCATATTCTTTAAAACAGAGAAATTCGCCTGGAACCATGTGGTTGGTTTTGGGTTGATTGTGTTGGCGGTGTTTGTGATATTTAAGAAATGGTGAGGTGGATGTGCAGATGTGGGGATATGCAGATGTGCAGATTTGTGAATATGCAGATGTGCAGATGAAAAATCAAAACCTTTTACCTTTCGCCTTTTACCTCAAAACTTCACCCCGATATCGCGTTAATAATATCATACTGCGTAATGATCTCAATTTTACCGTTTTCATCTTCCACCAAAACGGCAATATTATCCTTATTGATCATACCTGATATTTTATCAATAGAAGCATTTAGGTCAACAAACGGGAACGGCGCGGTGGTAATGTTTTTAACCGACTGAGATTTTAATGACGGGTTCTCCAGCAATGCATTTAGTATATCGCTTTCTGTTATTTTGCCAATTACCATACCTTGTTGCGTAACAGGTATTTGTGAGATATTAAGTGATTTGATGGTATTTATCGCTTCTAACACGCTCTTTTCTATGTCAATAGTAACTATCTCCTGGCTTTCCTTTTTGCGGATGATATCGCGGGCAGTAAGCTTTTCATCTTTCAGGAAACCACGATCGCGCAGCCAGTCGTCATTATACATCTTGCCCAAATAGCGCGTACCATGATCCGGGAAAATAATAACGACTACATCGCCGGCTTTAAACCTTTCCTTCATCTGCAGCAAACCAGCCACCGCAGAGCCGGTTGAGTTACCTACAAAAATGCCTTCTTTTCGGGCAACTTCACGGGTCATTAAAGCGGCGTCCTTATCGGTTACTTTTTCAAAATGATCTATCAGGCTAAAGTCAACGTTGGCAGGCAAGAAATCTTCGCCTATACCTTCGGTGATGTAAGGGTATATCTCATTCTTATCAAAAATGCCTGTTTCCTTATACTTTTTAAATACTGAGCCATAGGTATCAATACCTAATATTTGTATGGCTGGGTTTTGCTCTTTTAAATATTTAGCAATACCGGATAAAGTACCACCCGTACCTACCCCGGCTATAACATGTGTTACCTTACCTTCTGTTTGCTCCCATATCTCCGGCCCGGTAGACTCGTAATGTGCCTGGGTATTGGACAGGTTATCGTACTGATTCGGCTTCCATGAGTTGGGCACTTCGCGCTCAAGGCGTGATGAAACCGAATAATAAGAACGAGGATCTTCCGGATCAACGTTAGTTGGGCAAACAATAACCTCGGCACCAAAGGCGCGTAGCGCATCAAACTTTTCTTTTGATTGCTTATCGGTACTGGTAAAAATACATTTGTACCCTTTTATAACTGCTGCAATGGCCAAGCCCATACCTGTGTTGCCCGACGTTCCTTCAATTATGGTACCTCCTGGTTTAAGCTTGCCGCTTTTCTCGGCGTCTTCAATCATTTTAAGTGCCATACGGTCCTTAATAGAATTACCGGG
>CAMLFI010000463.1 GCA_946479225.1 uncultured Mucilaginibacter sp.
TTAATGACGGTTTAACGTCCCAGTTAACGCGTAGCTCTAACGCGTTTGCCTTAAAATGGTTGATCCAATATTGGCTGGTGAAATAGGTGTTCATAGTTTTATGTGATAAGGTTTAGTGTTTGTCCCAGTTGATTCTTCTTGAAAAGTACATCAGTAATGATATGATGACGAACAAGGCGATACTGCCAATAAGCAAGGCCAGATCCTCCAATTGTATAATAACATAAATAAAGGCGTAAAATATGGCCAGTATTACGCAGAACATAATAGCGGCGCCCTTGCTTTTTAATAAGGAAGCTACGAAAACTGATACCAGCGTAATTGTAGCTACCGATGCGATCAGATAGGCTATATTGTATCCTAATTGCTCAGAGAATGACAACAGCAGGGTGTAATATATTACCATAGCCGCACCTATCAATACATAATTAAATGAGTGGATGCGCTGCTTTCTTATCATTTCAGTAAGGAACAGGGAAACAAACGTAAGCAGAATGACCAGTACACTATACTTGGCTGTGCGCGTCACTTTTTGATACTGGTCAACCGGCAACTTTAGTGTTACGCCAAATATGGCATCCTGCTGTTTTGCCATTGCGTTAAGCAATATGTCATTGCCCGCCCATTGTTGGGCAAAGGGTCGGTTAAAATAAAGCATGCGCCATTTAGCTGCAAATCCCGCGGTATCAACTTTTCTCTCATCCGGCAGATACCGACCACTGAAACTGGGCGTCTGCCAATCGCCGGTTACAGTCACATCGGTGGTTTTACCGGTATGTAAAAAGTTAAGGTCCTGGCTGCCTTTCAGGTCAAGTGTCATTTCAAACGGGATAGTCTGCTCTGCCTGTGCGGCAACGTTGATAGCCGCTTTTAAGCCATTAGGAAACAAGCCGGCATCGTTAAAAACAGGTTCGGCCAGTGTTTTTTGCGACCCCGATAAAACTACCGGATTTGTTTTTAAGCCTTTAAGATCAGATATTTTAAACGTGAGCGTAGCTTTTTCAGTAAGCAGTTGCTCGGGCGTTATATTCAGCGCTGCAAGCTGCGGTTTAAAATCACCTGATATTTTAACGCGGGTATTGTAAACAACACTTTCAAATATGCCCCGGTGCAATATTTGCGAGGTAACGGCGGCTTTCATTTGCAGCTCGTTTGGCAAAATATAAACCCTGGCAATCGTTTCCTTTATGGTTTCTTTGTTATCAATGTCTTTGGTTTTGATTAGCTTTTTGTAAGGAATAACCAGCACCGGCCCTTGCACTAGCTGGCTGCCTGACCATGTGTCGGATATTTCTTTATTCACTTCGTCTTGCCTGCCAGAGCGCTCAAATATCAGATCCTGTATCATTGCCGACGGGATAAGCAATACTAAAATTAAAATGCCGATAAACATCAGCTTTAAGGTTACCGACTCCTTGAGCCAGGTTAAAAATCCTTGTGGTTGGGTTGGTTCTATCATGTGGTTGAGTTTTCTTCGAGTTCTGTATATAATTGAGGTAGTTTGTAGAATTGGGTGCTTGCAGCAAGGCAAATGAGGTAGGGTGCAATAATTATCCAAATAAATATGTCACCGAGAACATATATGGATCCGAAACCTATTGTGAAAATGGCAAATGTTGCTAGTGCGAGGCCTAGCCCAAACGCTTGAATCAGCAGCTTATGCCTGCTAACAGGGGCTTCTGATTTTATAATATTGTATACAGCAATAAAAAACAATGCCCAGGTAAGGAATGAGGCCAGAAGACTTACCACCAACATCCAATAGTATCCCGCAATATTATCAGATAGGTTATTTGGGTCAATAATCAGGCTTATCGTCCCAAATATAACCGGAGGTATAAAAGCGGTGGTTAGCCATATTTTAAGGCTATATTTAAACGATTCAATCATTTTAAAAGTACTTTTAATTTCAAAGTAAATGGATAAAAAAATATTATTTAATATTCTGCTGAAAGAAAATAAGCTTCTCTAAAGCATCCAAATGCTTTTTAAACGCCTGCTTACCGGCATCGGTAGCTTCATAATTGGTATTGGGTTTACGGCCCAAAAACGATTTATTCACGATAATATATTCCTCTTTTTCTAATGCCTTAAGGTGCGATGCCAGGTTACCATCTGTAACTTCCAGCAACTCCTTCAGCGAATTAAAATCATAGCGTTGGTTAGCCACCAGCACACTCATTATCTGTAGGCGCACCCGGTTCTCAAAAGCTTTATCTAATTTATCAAATGGTATCTTCACCTGTCGTATTTAAAATACATTACGCTGCCATACACAATATGCAGCACACCAAAACCAAGCGCCCAAAATACTAAACCGTAACCGGGTAAACAAGCGGCAATCAGTCCGAGCGCAACATCACACAAACCCAAAAAGCGAACGTCCGTAAAGGTAAAGTTACTTGCCCCAATAAGCGCAAGTCCGTAAAAAATAAGCGACGCCGGAGCCACTACACCATAGTAACCTCTGTATAAAAGTATCATTATTAAAAATCCACCACTTAAAAGGGGTACCAGCATGCTGTATAAAAGATCTTTACTGGCCTTTCCCCATATCGGCTGATTTTTTCGCCGTGCCTTTTGATAGGTTAATATCATGCCTGTGGCTACAGAAAAAACCAGCACCACAGCGGCTGTTGTAATCAGCTTAACCAAAATTACGTCTTCAAAAATGGCTGTAGCGGGGCTTTCATGTATGCTATACATACGGCTATGGCCGTCATACAGCATAAAATAGGCTATCGCGGCGCCTATTAAGGCATAAATACCGGCTAATACGCCCGAGAATCCGCTGAGCGAAATAAACTTTGATGATCGCTCCATTAGGCTGCGTATGGAGGCCAGGTCATGCTGAATGTCGTTTTCCTTCATTTAAAAAGCACTTTGTTTATCAAAGTAACAATTTGTTTTTCTTATTGTCAATAGTTTGCACGAATATTTTTGCTC
>CAMLFI010000464.1 GCA_946479225.1 uncultured Mucilaginibacter sp.
ATATTTGGTCAGCCTTGGCTCATAGTAGATAATGCTATGGGCCTTTTTTAGGCCTGAGAATTTAAAGAAAATCACCGGAATCGGCGTTTCAAAAGCGTTTCACAAAAAGCGAAAATAGGGGTATTTCACAATTACTTGATAAAAAGATAGTTATGCAAATTTTACAGCTAATCTTACTGACTTAAAAGTAGTTTCATTTTGTTTCATATGTTTTATGCAATGCTTTGTAAATCAGCGAATTGTATATAAAATACGTTCCGCGCGTTTCATCCGTTTCATGTATTCGTGAAACGCACACCTTGGAATAAAACGGACTTAACCCGCCATACTGAAGAGCTGCGTGGCTGGTTTATCGGCCCAAAGTCGGGCATCAAGCGCCATGCAGATATTGCGCAGGTATTGTTTGCCTAAAGGAGTAACTTCTAATTGCGTGGTATCAAATTCAATCAGGCCATCGTTGGCAAGTTCGCGCAAGCGTTCCAAACAGGTATAGAAGTCGTTAAACGGTTCTTCATAAAAGTTCCACACCGTTTTGCCTTTGCACATAATATTCAGCATATGCCGGCGGATAATGAGGTCCTCGTCAGTGAGGAAATGTCCTTTAAAAACCGGTAACTCGCCTTGCTTTAGCAGTTCTGTATATTCCTCCACAGTTTTCACATTCTGCGCATAACCATTCCATGAATCACTTATAGACGAAACGCCAAGGCCAACAAGCAAGTTGGTATATTGGTGCGTATAGCCCATAAAGTTACGGTGCATGGTGCCATCATTATCGGCTATGCATAAGCTATCATGGGGCAATGCAAAATGATCCATGCCTATCTCTTTATAACCTAAGTTAACCAACTGCCGGCGTCCCAGCTTATATAAGGCGGCTTTTTGTTCTACATTGGGCAGGTCGTTTTCGGTAAACCTGCGCTGGCCGGGTTTTATCCAGGGCACATGTGCATAACTATAAAATGCTATCCTATCCGGCATTAGCTGTGCCACCTTTTTTAGGGTGTCCGTGAGGCCTTCCGGCTTTTGCAGCGGTAAGCCGTAGATCAGGTCGAAGTTGACGGATGTATAACCAATTGCCCGCGCTTCTTCGGTAACCTGCTTAACCTGCTCAAATGTTTGGATACGGTTAATGATGAACTGCACACGAGGGTCGAAATCCTGAATCCCCAAACTCAAACGCTTAAAACCTAATTTATAAAGTGTTTCTAAATGCTCAAAAGTTGTATTAGCCGGGTGCCCCTCAAAGCTAAACTCGGCCTCTTTGTGGATATGGCTATCTTTTAATATTCCGTTTATTAATGTAGCCAGGTTCTCTGCGCTGAAAAAGGTAGGCGTGCCGCCACCCAGATGAATCTCTTTGATAACAGGCACTTCCTGAAATATTTTCCGATATAAACGCCATTCTGTTAACACCGCGCTGATATACGATTTTTCTACGCTGTGATTTTTGGTGATCCGCGTATTGCATCCGCAATAAGTGCACAGGCTTTCGCAAAAGGGCAGGTGTATATAAATGCTTATACCGTCTGTTTGATTGCTGTTTTTGAATGTGGTGCGTACGGTATCTTCCCAGCGTGTTTTGTCAAATTCGCCTTTATCCCAATAAGGAACGGTAGGGTAGCTTGTATAGCGGGGCGCTGCAACTGTGTACTTCGCCAATAATGAATCAGTATTCATAAAGGAGTTCAATTCGGTTAGATGGATCCTTTTGCAGCAACACGGCAATTTTTCGCGCAAACACAGGCATCGCCAACACATTTTTCCTGTTGCCACAGATCAAGATTATTAATGGTTTTAGCAGCAATTTCCTGTAGGGCTTCGCGGGTTAAAAAAGCCTGGTGCGGCGTAACCAATACATTGGGATGGCTCATCAATTTTGTAAGCAGCGCGTCTTTATGCTCATCGTTTTCATGATTTCCAAAAAACAGGCCCTTTTCATGTTCGTATACATCAAGCCCTAAATAACCTATTTTTCCATTACACAGCGCTTCGTAAACATGTACGGTATCAAGTAAACCACCGCGCGATGTGTTAACCAGCATAACGCCATCTTTCATTAATGCAATAGTGGCATCGTTTATTAAATGGCGGGTTTCGTCGGTGAGGGGAGCATGTAGTGAAACAATGTCTGATTGCATCAAAAGTTCATCTAATGTTACCAGCTCAACAGCATCGTCTGTAACCGGTTCTATATCATAACCCAATACGCGGCAGCCGAAGGCTTTAAACAGTTTTGCAGTTATCAGGCCGATATGGCCCAGACCTATTATGCCAACGGTTTTTCCATGTAAGTTAAAGCCGACAAGTTCGTCCTGGCGAAAGTTAAATTCATGACTGTGGCGGTTTGCAACATCAAGGTGACGACTTAACGCAAGTGTTAAGGCGATGGTATGCTCGGCAATCGCCTCCGGTGAGTACATGGGTACGTTGGCCACTTTTATCCCGTTAGCTGCAGCTGCCTGTTTGTCTATGTGATCGGTACCAACAGAGCGGGTGGCAATAAACTTAACGCCAAAGCCGGCCAGTTTTTCTACAATGCCCTGCGATACATCGTCGTTAGTAAAAACAACAACAGCGTCTTTCCCTGCAGCAAAACCAACGGTTTCCTCAGTCAGGCGGTTTGATATAAGCGTTATATCATGCTTTTTCAGATTCGCTTTTATCAGGAACTCTTTTTCAAATGCTTGTATGCTGTAGGCAACCACTTTCATCGTCTTGCTTTTTATACAAAACTAGCTGTGGTGGAGTGTGCGTGCCATGAGCCGCGTCAGGCAAAAAAATGATGGGTATCAGTTTTTCATCTTTATGAGCCGGTTCAGGTCAAGTATTTGTATATGACTGCCTTTTTTCTCAATCAATTTCTCATCTTTAAAATCGCTCAGCGTTCTGCTCACCGTCTCGGTAGCCATACCCGCCATTGCCGCCAACTCATCACGAAGGAT
>CAMLFI010000465.1 GCA_946479225.1 uncultured Mucilaginibacter sp.
TGTTAAGTAGGCGTTTAATTCGTGATGGCCACCCATTACGGCAGGCACACCTATTATACCGCCAACCATTGATAAAACAGCTAGCACGATCAAAGGGATAGCCATGCTTGCAGGCGACTCATGTAAATGGTGCTCCTGCTCATGCGTACCCCTAAATTTACCCCAAAAGGTTAGATACATCATGCGGAACATGTAGAATGAGGTTAACATAGCAGTAATAACGCCTATTACGTAATAGATAGGGTTATGAGCATAAGCTGCAGCTAAAATTTCGTCTTTTGAAAAGAAGCCCGAGAAAGGAGGAATACCTGCTATAGCAATAGTGCCAATCAGCATGGTGATAAATGTAATTTTTATCTTGCCTTTTAAGCCACCCATTTTACGCATATCCTGCTCACCGCTCATGGCGTGAATGACAGAACCTGCACCCAGGAACAACAAAGCCTTGAAGAATGCATGAGTTAATACGTGGAAGAAAGAGCCTGTAAATGCTCCCACTCCTAAGCCTAAAAACATATAACCTAATTGCGATACTGTTGAGTAAGCCAATACCTTTTTTATATCAGTTTGCGTAAGTGCAATTAATGCAGCAAACAACGCTGTAGCTAAACCTACAATCGCAACTACTTCAAGTGTCTCAGGTGCCATTGCGAACAAGATATTGGAGCGGGCTATCATGTAGATACCTGCTGTAACCATTGTTGCAGCGTGTATCAATGCCGACACGGGTGTCGGTCCGGCCATCGCGTCGGGCAGCCAGGTAAATAATGGTAATTGTGCAGACTTACCTGTAGCGCCTACAAATAGTAGGATGGTAATCAGTACGAATGGTGCAGCGCCTGCACTCATTCCCGCAGCTTTGCCAAATACATCAGCGTAGTTTATGCTTCCAAATGTTGTGAATATTAAGAATATCGCGATCAGGAATCCCAAGTCGCCTACACGGTTCATGATGAAAGCCTTTTTTGCAGCATCAGCATAACTGGCGTTTGTATACCAAAAACCTATCAGCAAATATGAACATAAACCTACGCCCTCCCAACCAATAAACATGATGAGGTAGTTAGAACCCATTACCAACAGCAACATGAAAAATACAAATAGGTTCAGATAAGAAAAGAACTTACCAAAGCCGGCATCATCATGCATATAGCCTGTTGAGTACAGGTGGATTAAAAATCCCACTCCTGTTATAATCAAAAGCATAATTGAACTTAACTGATCAACCAGGAAAGAAAAATCTACGTTTAATGAGCCAACGCTAAACCAGGTAAACAAGTCAACATTGATAGGTACGCCTGTAGATTTTATTTGAAAAAAGGCAGCAATGCTTAGCCCAAATGATGCCAGTATTACTAAACTACCAATTGCGCCAATAACACCTTTTGATAACGAATTACGACCGATGCCATTAATAACAAAGCCCAGCAACGGTAATAAAGGAATAAGCCAGATATATTTATCCATTTTAAAAGTCGTACGTTTTGACGTTGTACGTTATACGTTTTTCTTATATACAGAGAATTTCAAATCCGATCCCGATAGTCATCGGGACGAAATCCGAAATAATTACCATTTTAATCTGTTCAGTACATTAATATCTACCGAGTTGGTGTTGCGATAGATCATCACTATAATAGCTAGTCCAACTGCAACTTCAGCAGCAGCCAGTGCCATAATAAAAAACACGAACACTTGTCCGGCAGCATCACCGCGATATACAGAGAATGCTGTTAGTAACAGGTTAACCGAATTTAACATCAACTCAATGGACATGAAGATCACTATAGCGTTACGACGTAATAGTACGCCCATTACTCCTATTGAAAATATAATCGCGCTCAATAATATGTAGTGGTTAAGCGGAACACCAAGCATACTCTTTGTTAAACTTTCCATGTTATGCTGCTTTTGCGTCTTTATCTTTTGTCGCTAATAATACCGCTCCAACCATTGCTGATAACAGCAATATAGACGCGATCTCAAATGGCAATAAATATTCGTTGAATAATACTTTTCCCAGGTTTTTAACCAATCCCAGATCTGGATTTTTCATTAACACAGGGTTTGATGCACCTAAGGCTTTTATAGATGCTACAATAGTAACAAGAAAACATCCCCCCCCTATAACCGCAGCAATTTTAACAAAGTTGGATTTTGCAGGTTCAGACTCCTCATTTAAATTAATGAGCATCAGCGTATATAAGAACAGCACCAATATGGCACCCATATAAACGATGAAGTTTACCACTGCTAAAAATTGAGCGTTCAGTAAAATGTAATGGATAGTGAACGTAAAAAAGGTTAGTATAAGATAAAGTATACTATGCACCGGATTTTTTGCGCTTATCACCAGAATGGCAAAAAAGATAGACAAAAACGCTACAACGTAAAATGGATTCATGGTTATCTATTAACGTACCTTATACCCTTAAAAAAGTTGGGCAAAGGTATAAAACTTCTTTATTGATTTAACGGAGCCTCTACTAATTTGTCTTTACCGTAAATAAAATCTTTTCGCAAATAATCTGAAGGCACAATATCACCGTCCAGATAGATAGCTTCTTTAGGGCAAGCCTCCTCACATAATCCACAAAAAATGCAACGTAGCATATTTATCTCGTATACTGCTGCATATTTTTCTTCGCGATACAAATGCTCTTCACCTTTCTGGCGCTCGCCGGCTATCATGGTAATAGCCTCTGCAGGGCATGATAATGCGCACAGGCCACAAGCAGTACAACGTTCCTTACCATCCTCATCACGTTTAAGCGAGTGCATTCCCCGAAAGTTTTCAGAAAACTCACGCTTCTGTTCAGGATACTGGATGGTTACATCGCCTTTAGCAAAAACAACTTTCAGAAAGTGTTTCATGGTAATGCTCAAGCCTTTCATAATGGCAGGTAGGTAAGCACGCTCTAAAAAATTAAGCGGTTTTGATTCCA
>CAMLFI010000466.1 GCA_946479225.1 uncultured Mucilaginibacter sp.
GTTTTCAAGAATTGCGTAATGACCAATGCCTGGAACCACTTCAAATTCCCTGTTTTTGTTACCGGATCTAACCGATACCAAAAACCTTTCGTGTAAACCTTCCATAATAAATAAGTTTAGTGGTTTATATAACAAGTAGTGTGAGGGTTATGTTTTAATGGAAATAACCTTATCGACGGTATAAGTATTAAACGGGACGGGCGAATAGCACATTGGGTTCACTCGTTAAGTAGTGGAGCAGCGAGCAGTCCGCCTTTATTGCCTGTAATTATATCGGTAAATGATTCGATCAATTTATTAACGCTGTTTAAAGTATCATTGTCGGTTATCTTACCCTCATCGTTCACTTTTGTTTTGCTAAACGGGATGAGGAGTTGCGTATTCGAGGTCATTCGTGCTTCAATTATTAATAGCGTTCCTAAAAGTGATTGATGGGCTTTTTCGCCTGATAAGGAAGCTGTGATGAGCGCTACCGGTTTTTGTGAAAATTCCATTGAAGAAACTGTCCAGTCGATGGCATTTTTTAATGTTCCAGGGACCCCTATTGCATATTCCGGCGTACAAATTAATATCCCGTCAGCCTCTCTCAATTGCTTACGAAAATATTTAACTTCTTCGGGAACCGATTCGTTATCTAAATCGGGATTAAAATGCGGCAGGCTTGCCAGACCATCGAAAATAGTTACAACAAACAATTCTGATGTAAGATCTGCTATAGCTTTTATAAGATTTAAATTGGAAGAAGTTTTCCTGGTGCTTCCGCAAATGGCAAATATTTTTATTTTTTTGATCACAAATAGCGTCAGTTAAATTCATTCAAAAATACATATTTGTGATTCCACCCAGGCAGTTAAACGCTGTTAACAGGGATAATAAAGTAAGGTATAGCCCACAGAATTTTTGATAAGGCAAGTTAGGCAAATAGCCGCTATTTGTTAATCACAATACAGGGAATATGAAAATCAAGGGTGATCCGCACTGATCAAAAGTGATCCAAAATGATCCAAAAAACGCCGAAAAACAGCTAATTTTAATCTTTTACAATTATCTTATAATCAGACACTTACAACAAATACACAGCTAATTTTCCTGACGAATAAGTAGTTTCACATTAAATAGTTAACTGCTTAATATTCAATAAAATAGCTTTTTATTTTTTTAGTGACGCATATTTTTTGGATCACCCCTCCGCTTAAATTTTTAGTTAATCCAAACATCCGCAGGTAAAAAGTGTTTACTTTACAATACAAACTCTATATTAGCACTTAACAACTACTTAAACGGCGCATGGCTAAAATATTAATTATAGACGATGAGCGGGCGATCCGCAATACGTTACGTGAGATACTTGAATACGAAGATTATGAGGTTGATGATGTAGATAACGGCATCGACGGCCTGTCTATGATAAGCGAAAATAACTACGACCTGGTGCTGTGCGACATAAAAATGAACCGCATGGATGGCATGGAAGTGCTTACCGAGGGTTTATTGCTTAAGCCTGATCTGCCTTTCATTATGATATCCGGCCACGGAACGGTGGAAACAGCGGTTGAGGCCAGCAAAAAAGGCGCATTCGACTTTATATCCAAACCTCCTGATCTGAACCGTTTGCTTATAACCGTACGCAACGCGTTAGATCGTGGCAGTTTGGTGGTAGAAACCAAGGTTTTAAAGCGAAAAGTATCCAAAGTAAGGCCAATACTAGGCGAATCGCAAACCATAGGCAAGATAAAAGAAACCATTGAACGCGTTGCCCCTACCGATGCCCGCGTACTGATAACCGGTGCCAACGGCAGCGGTAAAGAACTGGTGGCACGCTGGCTGCACGAGAAATCAAACAGGTCAAATGCCCCGTTAATAGAAGTAAACTGCGCCGCCATCCCGTCTGAACTGATTGAAAGCGAACTGTTTGGTCATGAAAAGGGGTCATTTACCTCTGCTGTAAAACAACGTATAGGTAAGTTTGAGTCGGCCTCCGGCGGAACGCTGTTCCTGGATGAGATAGGTGACATGAGCCAGTCGGCACAGGCAAAAGTGCTCCGTGCCTTACAGGAGAGCAAGATAACCCGCGTTGGCGGCGAGAAAGAGATTGAGGTGGATGTACGTGTTGTTGCGGCAACCAACAAGGACCTGCTAAAGGAAATTGAAGATGGCAACTTCCGCATGGACCTTTACCATCGCTTAAGTGTGATACTTATACATGTACCGCCGCTAAGCGAGCGCAAGGATGATATTCCGCTGCTTACCCAGAACTTTTTGGAAGAAATATGCAGTGATTACGGTATGCCGGTTAAAAAGGTGTCAGAAGGCGCTATGGAAGCCCTAAAGGCCCTACCATGGACAGGTAACATACGTGAGTTACGAAACATGATTGAGCGTCTTATCATATTAAGCGACAAGACCATAACTGAAGAAGATGTACGGTTGTTTGCCAACCCATCTGCGCCCGTTACCGCTACGGCACATGCAGCTACTGCTGCCGCTGCTCCGCAAACAGACTTTAACCAGTTCAAGAACTTCCAGGAGTATAAAGATCACGCAGAGCGCGAGTACATTAAATTCAAACTGGAAAAGAACAACTGGAACGTATCAAAAACTGCTGATGACATTGATATTCAACGAAGTCACCTATACAGTAAAATAGAAAAATATGGTTTAAAGCGGGGAGAGTAATCCCCCGCTTTAAATTAAAGTATTACCTTTGTGTATGCCGTATAAAGAACGCGATATCAGCAAACTATACTATACCATGGGCGAAGTTTCGGCCATGTTTGATGTTAATCCCTCGCTGATACGGTTTTACGAAAAAGAGTTTGAAGTTCTGCAGCCAAAGAAGAATAAAAAAGGTAACAGACTGTTTACTCCCGAAGATCTTGAGAACCTCAAGATCATCTTCCACCTGATAAAAGATAAGGGCTACACCCTTAAC
>CAMLFI010000467.1 GCA_946479225.1 uncultured Mucilaginibacter sp.
GCACCGGTTTGCCTTGCTTATCAGTCACCAAAACATTCAGGGCGATACTATCTCGCAAAGTATAGTTGGGTTTATCTTGTATTAGTTTCACGCGTAGTTCGTCATGGTGATTTATGAATACTGTGCGCTCGTGCAACGGCTGGTAGCTACTGTTGAGCAGGCTAAACCTTGCTATACCTGTAGGAAATTCTTTTTTTGCTACGGTTTTGATAATCTTGTTGACATCGGCAGAGAACATGACGCTTTGCGCATAACAAACTATCCCGCGCGATTGGCCTATGAGGTAGTATGTTCCGTTTGCTGCCGCATCTGCACTTAGAGCTATTTGTACTGAGTCGGCATTGATAGATTTAACATTTATTGCAGTACCTGTCAATTTAACCGGCGGCAGCGGGAACAGCTTGCTTATACCATCTATCCGGGCGGTATAGGTTTCGCCGGCTTTTGGGGTAAATATAAAGCTGCCCATGCCTGCATGGATGGTACCAAATTGTGATACCAACTCTCCGCTATTGTTAAATAGTTTGCCTGTTATGTTTGTTCCTTTGCCATCGGTAGATAATGCTTTAATGCCCACCCGGCCAGCAATACCTGCTACCATGCTACCGCCTTCAGGTAAAAACTGCACATCTGTCTCTTCGGGGCGGCTTATTTTTACGGGGACAGCCAATTCACCGCTTCCGGCGAACTGTGCTGTTAAGCTAATGGATGGGTTGATCACATCCTTAGGTATTGTAAAGTTAAATTGGATCTTGCCGTCGTTGCCGGTTGTCAGCCTATTTTTAGACAGGTTCTTTTTGCCATTCATCACTTTTAAGTCGACATCCTTAAAAGCCTGTATCCTGCCGTCCAGGTTGCTGAACAACAATTCGCCCTCCATTTTATCTCCCGCCTGTTTAAAAGCCGCATTGACGAGTATGGGGTTATTGGCTGCTGATATGCTGATGCTTTTCTTAAATATGTAATCTTCGCCAAAGTTGCGCATCCAGTTGGTGTAGGCCCTAAGCGTATAGTTGCCATGTGGAATTTCTACACTATCCAGCACTATGTCACCCCAGGTTAGTCCGTTCTCTACCGGCACCATTATGCGTTTTGCGGGTTTTCCCGCCGCGTTGTCCAGCTCTACATATAGCAAACTGCTGCGGCCGGATGCCTTAAGGTAGTCGGCATCTAACAGGTATGCCTTAAAGCGGATGGTGTCGCCCTGGGTGTAATAAGGCTTGTCGGTTTGTAGGTAAAGTTTTTCTATGGGCTTAAGCTCGCGGAGTGCAGACAGCGCGGAAACGCTATTGGCTAAATGCTTATCTGTAACGGACTGTGCATTACAGTAAAACACACAGAACATAAACATCATAAATAAACCTAACCGACGGAAAGGATAGATAGCGATTTTTATATTAAGTATGGCATAAACTTTAGGTGAGCCAATGTATCCGGACTCTATGTTATTGATGCTGCGCAATTAAAGTAGCGTGTAAATAAGGTTTGCTTAAATGTAAATACAAATAAAAATATTTGCAACTAATTTTTTAGTAGTCTTCGGCCGAAACAAAGGCTTTTAAAAAAAATGAGCACAAAAAAAAGCCACCCTTTGCAGGATGGCTTTCTTAATATTATCGGATCTTCCGGTACTATCACACTTTGATCTCAACTTCAACTCCGCTTGGCAATTCAAGCTTCATTAAAGCGTCAACAGTTTTTGAGTTTGAGCTGTAAATGTCCAACAAACGTTTGTAAGAACATAATTGGAACTGCTCGCGCGCTTTTTTGTTAACGTGCGGTGAACGCAATACTGTAAAGATTTTCTTTTCAGTTGGTAACGGAAGCGGTCCGCTAACTACTGCGCCTGTAGGCTTAACTGTCTTTACGATCTTCTCGGCTGACTTGTCAACCAGATTGTAATCGTACGATTTTAATTTGATTCTGATTCTTTGGCTCATGTTGTTTTTGTTTTGAACTACCCTAAGAGCTATTTATTAGAGTAATTATTGATTTATTGTATTATTGAATTACTGAATTAGTTTTTGATTTATTCAATCATTCACTAATTCAATAATTCAAAATTATTTACGCGTTCGCAGCAGCTTTTTTGCCTTTTGCTTTAGCAATTACTTCGTCCTGTACGTTACGTGGCGCTTCAGCATAGTGATCAAACTCCATGGTTGAAGTAGCACGGCCCGAAGTGATAGTACGTAACTGGGTTACGTAACCAAACATTTCAGAAAGTGGTACAGTAGCTTTAATTACCTGTGCACCTGCACGTGAGTCCATACCCAAAAGCTGACCACGACGACGGTTCATGTCACCAATAACGTCACCCATGTTTTCTTCAGGAGTTAAGATCTCAATTTTCATTATCGGCTCCAGCAATACCGGTTTACATTTTGGCAATGCCTCGCGGTAAGCCATCTTAGCAGCTAACTCGAAAGATAGCGCGTCTGAATCGACTGCGTGGAATGAACCATCAATTAAACGTACTTTTAAGCTGGTTAAAGGGTAACCTGCTAACACACCATTTGCCATTGAAGCTGCAAAGCCTTTTTCAACAGATGGGATAAACTCGCGAGGGATAGAACCACCGCTAATTTCGTTAACAAATTGCAAGCCTTCTTTACCTTCATCATTTGGTGATAATATAACTTGTATATCAGCAAATTTACCACGACCACCGGTTTGTTTCTTGTAGGTTTCGCGGTGTTGTATAGTGCCTGTGATAGACTCTTTGTAAGCAACCTGTGGCGCACCCTGGTTAACCTCTACTTTAAACTCACGTTTAAGGCGGTCCATGATGATGTCCAGGTGAAGCTCGCCCATACCGCTAATTACGGTTTGACCTGTCTCTTCGTCAGATTTTACGTGGAAGGTAGGATCCTCTTCAGATAATTTACCTAAAGCTATACCTAATTTATCTACGTCGGCCTGAGTTTTAGG
>CAMLFI010000468.1 GCA_946479225.1 uncultured Mucilaginibacter sp.
GAAGAGGCGGCGGAGATCGCAGAGGTGGAGGTGGCCAGCATTAATCCCCCTTCATTAGTATCAAATTTTCAAATTTTCAAATTTTAGATAAATGTTACAGCCTAAAAGAACGAAACACAGGAAAGCGCAGAAGGGCCGCATCCGCGAGGTGGCAAAACGCGGTACTACTATCGCTTTCGGTTCTTTCGGTTTGAAAGCCCAGGAAGCTATCTGGTTAACAAACCGTCAGATCGAAGCAGCCCGCCAGGCTATGACCCGTGCTATGAAGCGTGAAGGTAATGTTTGGATCCGCATATTTCCTGATAAACCAATTACCCGCAAGCCGCTTGAAGTGCGTATGGGTAAAGGTAAAGGTAACCCCGAATTCTGGGCTGCAGTAGTGGAACCAGGCCGCATCTTGTTCGAGTGCGATGGTGTTACAGAAGCAGTAGCAAAAGAAGCCCTGGAACTGGCGGCGCAAAAACTGCCCATCAAAACCAAGTTCATTGTAAGACCCGACTATAGCGCGCAAGCATAATTAGCTGTTGTGCCAATGGGTTTTAATAATTATCAAATTGAATGTTATGTTAAAGAAAATAGAGTTCAATAAAGGCCTGAAGGATATGAGCGAGGCAGACCTGAATGCCCGGATCGGGGAAGATGAACTGCGGTTGAAAAAACTGGAGTTTGCACACGCTATATCTCCGCTGGAAAATCCGATGAGCATTCGTGACCTGCGCAAGGATGTGGCCCGTTTAAAAACAGAATTAAGAAAAAAGGAACTGGCTAAGTAATGTGTTAATTAGCCAATGTGCTAATATGCTAATTGGTTTTAAATTATCACATTAGCTAATTATCGAATTATCAAATTTAGTATAATGGAAGACAGAAATTTGCGTAAAACAAGAACTGGGGTTGTTACCAGCAACAAAATGGCAAAAACCATCACTGTTGCTGTAGAAAGAAAAGTAAAACACCCGATCTATGGTAAGTTCGTAAAAAAGACTACCAAATTCCACGCTCATGATGAAAAAAATGAGTGCACCATAGGCGATACAGTTCGCATTATGGAAACCCGCCCCCTGAGCAAAACAAAGCGGTGGAGACTGGTAGAAGTAGTTGAAAAGGCGAAGTAATATAGCTGTTGGCCGCAAGTGCAAGCTTGTATGCCAACGACGATCTCAAATAAATTTTTAATCATTCGCTATTGGTCCCGATAACATCGGAGCTAAAGGCTGAGAGCTAAAAGCTAAAAAAATGATTCAGCAAGAGTCCAGATTAAATGTAGCTGATAACAGTGGCGCCAAAGAAGTGCTGTGTATCCGTGTACTGGGAAACAGCGGCCAGGATTACGCCAAAATAGGCGACAAAATTGTAGTGACCGTAAAGGACGCTATTCCAGCCGGCGGTATTAAAAAAGGTACTGTTACCAAAGCCGTAATTGTTCGTACAAAGAATAAATTACGCCGCAAAGACGGATCTTATATCCGTTTTGATGACAATGCCGTAGTGTTGTTGAATCAGTCAGACGAGCCGCGCGGTACCCGTATTTTCGGACCCGTTGCCAGAGAGTTGCGTGATAAAGGATACATGAAGATTATTTCTTTGGCTCCGGAAGTATTATAAACAAGCTGCAAGCTTAAGGCTATACGATGCCGGCTTGCATGAAATATAATTGAAAACGGCTTTAAGCATGCAGCTTGCAGCTTTTAGCTAAAAGCTTAAATAAAATGAGCAACAGATTTAAACCGAAGTTTAATATTAAAAAAGGCGACACCGTAGTAGTTATTTCCGGTGATGATAAAGACGCTAAAAAGCCCCGCAAGGTATTGGAAGTATTTCCTGATAAAGCGCGCGTGCTGGTTGAAGGCGTTAACATTGTTACCCGCCATACCAAACCTTCGGCTCGTAATACCCGTGGTGGTATTGTAAAGAAAGAGGCTTCCATTCACATTTCAAATGTGATGTTGTGGGATGCCAAAGCCGGATCAGCCGTGAAGATAAAGCGTACCCGTGAAGAGGGTAAGCTGGTGCGTGTTTCTAAAAAATCTGGTGAAGCAATAAAATAACTTTATCAATTGCGTTATGCTGTTTGCATCAGGCATTAAACATAACGCGCTAATCTAAATAAAATGTCTACAACAAAATATAGTCCAAGGCTGGCAGACAAGTACAAAAAAGAAGATGTACCTGCTTTAATGAAACGTATCACCTACAGCACCGTCATGCAGGTTCCACGTTTGGAAAAGATCTGTATCAACCGCGGTGTTAATGGAGCAGTTTCTGACAAAAAACTCGTGGATGTGGCTCTTGAAGAGTTGACAATTATCTCGGGTCAGAAGGCAATTCCTACCATGTCTAAAAAGGACATCTCGAACTTCAAGTTGCGTAAGAATATGCCAATCGGCGCCCGTGTAACTTTACGCGGTACCAAAATGTACGAGTTCCTCGACAGGCTGATCGCTACTTCATTGCCCCGTGTACGTGACTTCAAAGGGATCAGTGAAAAAGCATTTGATGGCCGTGGCAATTATACATTAGGTGTTACCGAGCAGATCATCTTCCCTGAGATCGACATCGACAAAGTGAACAAGATCACTGGTATGGACATTACGTTTGTAACTACTGCCCAAACCAATGAAGAAGCTTATGAGCTGTTGAAAGAACTGGGTATGCCGTTCAAAGGAGCAAAAAAGGATTAAGGTATAAAATATAAAGTTTAGGAGATCAGGGAAGCAGGAAGTAAGAAGTAAGAGGTAGGAAGTAAGAAAATCCTGAAATCCCAAAATCTCGAAATCTCAAAATCTCAAAATTTTTAATAATTATGGCTAAAGAGTCAGTTAAAGCCAGACAAAGGAAAAGAGAACGTATGGTAGCTCAGTATGCCGATAAACGTGCTGAACTGAAAGCTGCCGGCGATTGGAAAGCGCTGGATGAAATGCCGAAG